>CAIVGO010000359.1 GCA_903905445.1 uncultured Bacteroidota bacterium | reverse complement strand
TTTCCTTTGTATCCGATTTGGTCGAAATAGTGCGGTTTCAAACTGATGGCATCATGTAGCCAGCCAGCTTGTAAGGCTTTTACTGTAATAGAAGTGAAAACGGCCCCGGCAGGAATTGTGAAGGGGGTGCCGTTTACCCAGGCACAACGCAAATTGCCTGAAAAAAGGCCAAATGCACTGGTATTAAAGTTGGGCAGTAGTTTGGGTTCTATATTCAACACGCTTAATAAATTGTGATCTATTTCCAGATTATATTGAAAACCAAGCCATTGCGCTGTTTTTCCGAAAAAGAGTGGTATTTTAAACTGGTCTCCTGCCTGCACATATTCATCGCGTATATTGAGTACTTCGACATGTGTAGTATCCAGGTTATAAATGCCGCTGAAACAATCTACATCGCCTACTTTAATTCCAACAAAGTTCAGTTCCTGAATAGAATCGCTGGAGATGCCGGCAAATTTGATTGTTTCGGTGAAGCTAGTTTGAAATGGGTTGTTCGCATTTGGAAATTTAAAAGCGGCATCTATAAAACGCCAGCTGGTATTATTGGGCAGGTCTTCGTAAACACCCAGCAACACTTTTCGGAATTCATCCACATCAAAGGAGGTAATGGAGTTGCTTTTGTTGGCATCTGCCGCAATTTGGGCGTAAGCAGGGAGCGTATCAATACCTTGTATATGTTTGGCAATTTGTATCAAATCATGGAGGTGTAGACGCGTACCATCGATTGGATTGTCGAACTTAGCTACGGTTATTTCGTTGTTGCTGGAAATAGGGATGCCATTAAACTGTACGCAACCGTTCGCGTTTGTCAAACTGGTGTTGGTAAATCCCGGACCGCCATTTAATTCTACACTCACATCTTCCATACCGAATTGATTACACCAGTTTTTTACACAAACTTTTTTATTAACGGTATTTTCAGCTGGACAATTACCGTTGTTATCTTGCACAATAACATACGTTTCACAATAATCGGCATTTCCTGCTATGTCTTTCACCCACAATTCTACGATTTGGGTACCTATTTCGGAGCAATTAAATCGTACGGATTGTTGTGCCACACCACTTGAGTCTAAAGGAAAGCCCACTGCGCCATTGGCTTTTCTTATCCCAAAGGTGAGGAGGTTACTTGGTGTAGTATTGTCTTCCCCGTATTGCAAAAAGTCAGAAGCCCAAAGGTCGATTTGTTTGGTGGGCATCAAATTGACGCTCAACCCATTTAAACAAACAACGATCGGTTTTTTGCAATCTTTTACTTCAAAAGGATAGGTACAAATGGCTTCGTTTTGCAAGCTATCCGTAACAACCCAGCGAATGGAATGCAATCCTTGGGGCAATTGCGGCAACGCATAACTATTGGGTAAAATACTTGTATTCCAGCGCAGATTAGCACGATAAATATTGCCAGAAACGCTGTTTTGTTGTGCAAAACCATACTTTTGGTAGTTCGGCACGGCGCGTTCATCAAAACCTGCCGATTGGGCATTGCCACCCAAATTGTTGTATAAAATGGTGTTAAATCCAGGCAAAGCGTCGCTGTTTACCAGGGTTTCCTGAAAACCATCGTTGTTCAGATCGAGGAATAACTCGTACCGAATGTGCACCGGCGCACCACAAGTATTTTCAACTTCAATACCCAAATCTACAATGCCTTCGGGCAGGTCATTGTTATTAAACAAGGTGTTCGTCCAGGTATTTTCATTCCAAAACTGTTTGTTGTTGGGGGTTAAATCACAAAACTCAACGGTATTGGAGGCGCAGTTTTGGATGTTCAGGCATGCACTGCTTTTAGCGGATGAACCAGGCGCATTTACACCTGATTTTGGCTGGTTCGCCTGGCTCTTTTTAAGGAATTCCAGGTTGAAAAGCGCTTTGTTTTCCTGTTGATCATAGGCCAACGCAGGCATCGCATTCGGGCCAGCGCTTAATTGAATCATATCGTGTAACCAGCCCGATTTTAGGGCTTTTACCGTGATGGTTGTAAAAGATTGTCCCTCAGGTACTTTAGTAGCGGTTGTATTATACCAAATGCTGTTCATCAATCCTAGAAAAAGTCCAAAATTACCAGTGCTCATGTTCGGCAAAAACTGTCCTTGCAAATCGAGGATACTCAGGTAGGCGGGATCCAGTTTTAAACCGTACTGAAAGGCTTTAAAACTAGGCGATTTCCCGAAATACAAGGGTATTTTAAATTTATCGCCCGCCTGAACATATTCATCCAAAATAGTAATGGTTTGCGCCGGTAAAGTAGGGGCGTTGATCAAGGAAGCCGAGCAGTTCACATCCCCTGTTTTAATGCCCAACATCTCCACTTGAAAGGGTGGGCCGCTCGCTGCAACAGTCGTGTCTGTATTGATAAATCTCCAGGAAGTGTTGTTGGGTAATTCAGTATATATTCCCAAAATTAATTTTCGTAATTCAACCAGATCAAAAGTGCTGATGCTATTGCTTTTATTGGCATCTGCTGCGATCATGCCATAGGGGGGCAAAGGCGCAAGGCCTAAAATATGTTTGGCTATTAGCAATAAGTCCAACACATCTACACCATTGGTTTGAGCATTGTCTTTGTTGGGTATAAAAAGAATCCTGGCGTCACTCGGAATTCCGGGACCCAACGGTAAACTATCAAACACGAAACAGCCCGATATAGGGTCCGCTTGAGGGTAGTTGAAATTGAAATTAGGGATGGTGTTCGTGCTAAGCACCACGTCCAAACTCACTCCTTGGATGGTGCTGCCATTGCACCAGTTTCGGATACAAACTGAGCCATGAAATCCGGTGGTATCATTGGATTGTGCCTGTAAGGAATTAAAACCCAAAAATAAAAGGCTGAAAAATAAAACTTTACGCATGAGATTAATATTTGTGCCTAAAAGCGGCGATTAAGATGGGTGATTTATTGTTACAACAAAATTAAGTCCAAAAATTTGAC
>CAIVGO010000358.1 GCA_903905445.1 uncultured Bacteroidota bacterium | reverse complement strand
CTTGGTAATTCCTGGCTTACACCGCTTGCTTTTTTCCAAACATTGCCATCGGGCATTAAGACCGCCGCCGTAAATCCTTTGATGGGCGAAAGGGCTACAATGCTGTCAAAAGCATGGGTAAGTGCTTCTTCCAGGGAGCCTGCAAACAAAGGTGGGGCGGCCTTAATGGGCGTATTTACCCCTATTTTTTCAAAATTTGCCTTGGGCGCGGGCATAAAGGGTGTGGTCTGATTAGACTGTGCCCAAACGCTGCTGCTGCACAACAGCACAAAAAACGAAATCAGGATTTGTTGTTTCATAATATTAAAGTTTAGCAGAATTTTTCAATATTGTTAGGGTACCACAATTTCAGCACTGCTGCTGCTGTAAGCAACAAAGCACCCCAAAGCACCTCCCGTAAAATTAGTATTGGGATTAGCGGGCGCGGCGGAAAAACCGCCATTGTCTAGGAGAATATTCGACAAAGTGAAGTAAAAATCGTACACTTTGGCATCAATGGATTGCATTTCAATACTGATGTGATCGCCCCGTTCGAAGGTGTTAAAACTGGCATTGGCATTCACGTTGTTGCCATCAACGTTTTTGTCATTGAACACAATGAGTTCTTCCGACATGGGCGTCAAGGTGTCATTGACTGTAATGAGCAAGCGGTAGTTATTTATCACCACCGCAGGGTCGGTAAAATTGATGTACACATTATAGGTAGTGTCCTTCGAGCCGAGCCCCTGAAAAGGTGCTTCCTCCAGCGTGAGCGCATCCAAAGGTACCACAGGCGGCAAATAGGATTTGGCCTCGTATATTTTATCGCCAATGGTTACCGTGAGGGTATAAGATTTGCCTTCCTGGGCCGTGATTGTTTTGCTGTAATGTCCCTTTGCTTCAAATGGAATGATGGTAGAAACACCGTTTTCTTCCTGCAATACCACACTGGCATTGTTGATGGGGGTCGGGTCGGTGGCGGTAAAATAGTCGCCGGTTTGAGTTACCTGTACGGTGAACAGGTTGGTGCCGGGCATCAAGGCCGCTTCAATTACGACCCGGGGCGCGCTGTTGTTCAGGTCGACTTCAATTACTTTTTCGCAGGACGTAAAAATGGCGGCCAGCGCTATAATGGAGATCCAAAAAATTGGATACATGGGAATGCGTTGCATAGTTTTTTTATTTAAAATGATGAAAAAGAGGCGATTAAAATTTAAAATTGTACGTAATGGAAGGAATCCAGCGGAATAAAGTCGTTTGCACGGCTTCTGTTTGTTGCGGGTTGTTCTCTTTGGGCCGGAATGCGATGGAGTAGGCATTGCGGCGGCCGTACGCGTTGTACGCCGAGATATTCAGGCTGGATTCGCGGTTTTTGCGCTTGCGGAATTCGCGGGTCAGGCCCAGGTCCAGGCGGTGGTAATTCGGGAAGCGGTAACCATTGCGTTCGGTGTAATAAGGCACCACGGTTCCTTCAAAGTAGTATCGTCCGGACGGAAATGTGACGGCATCGCCTGTGTTGAATACCCAGTTGGCCGAAACCTTCCATTTTGCATTGAGGTCGTACATGGCCACAATGGAAAGGTCATGGATGCGATCCTGGCGGGCGGAGTAGGCCTTGCCGTTGTCGATGGCGTCAAATTTGCGCAAAGTGCGCGACAGGGTGTAGCCTACCCAACCGGTTAGTCGACCTTTGTTTTTGCGTACAAAAAACTCTGCCCCATAAGCCTCCCCTTTCCCGTACACCAATTCGGCCTCTACGGAGCTGTTGAGCAGCAAATCGGCGCCATTTCGGTAATCAATCAGGTTTTGCATGTCTTTATAATAGGCTTCTATGGAAAACTCAAACTGATTGTCGTTCAGGTTTCTGAAATAGCCTAAGGCCAGCTGGTCGCCAATTTGTGGCTTGATGTTATTGCTGCTGGGTACCCAAATATCCGTTGGCGCAGAAGTGGTGGAGTTGGACAAAAGATGCAAGTACTGGTAGTTCCGGTTCAAAGATGCCTTAATGGAACTTTGGGCGTTGATCTGGTATTTTGCGCTGATACGCGGTTCCCAACCGCCGTAATACTGGATGGATTCGCCTTTTTTATACTTTTTTTCGGTCAAAATATTCCCTTCTTTATCAAAAGTATAAGCCGTGCCAGCGCCTACATAATTGAAAAAGGAATAACGGATGCCATAGTTCAAACTCCAGTCTGAGTTGATTTTCCAGTCGTTTTGAAAATAAGCGCCGCCTTCATACGAGTATTTCTGGTCGAGTTTGAGGGCGTTTATGGAGCTGTTTTCAGGCGCTTTAATTTGACCGGGCAAGAAATTGTGGCGAATTACATTAAAGCCAAACTTGAAGTTATTGTTTTCGTTGGAAAACCAGGAAAAGTCCTGTTTCAGGTTCCAGTCCTGAATTTGCGAACCGATGCTGAATTTGCTCGATGAGTCGGACGCAATGTTGAATTTGTAGTCGTACTGGCTGTAAATCAAGGAAGTATTAGAAAACAGGCGGTCGGAAAACAAGTGGTTCCAGCGTACCGTGCCCGTTGCATTGCCCCAATCGAAGCCGAAACTGTTGCCCGCGCCAAACACATCGCGCCCGAAATAGCCGCTCAGGTAAACCCGGTCTTTTTCCGT
>CAIVGO010000357.1 GCA_903905445.1 uncultured Bacteroidota bacterium | reverse complement strand
AGATAACGGCACACCCCGCGGTCGTACGTGCCGATGAGTACATTTCCATCCACATCGGTGTTTAGGGCCGTGATGATTTCGTCGGGCAGGCTGCTGTTGCTGCTATTGAGCGTTTTTACCGATTTTTGGCCCGGTATGGTCATCGTGCAAATACTGATTCCAGCATCCGTGCCTGCCCAGATCCGGCCATTTCCATCGCGGGTAATGCTGTATATTTCATCATTTGCGAGGCCGTCATCTTGTTGGTTAAACTGATAAATATGGGCTCCTTTGGCACAATATACCCCTTCCCCATAGGTAGAAAACCAAAATCCGCCGCTTCCATCTTCTGCAAAGCCCGTAATTTTTTTGGTGGGTAATCCTTCTTCGGGTTGCCAAAGTTCCATGCCCGCCTGAAAGCTGGGGAGCCTGGTATCTTTCGATTTAGAAATTGGCAAAAACAGGGCTTGGGCAGGCAGGCATCCAATAGAACCTTGGTCAAAGCCGACCCATATTTTTCCACGGGATTGAAAAAGCGCCGTAACGGTTTGCTTGAGAAAAGTATCCGGCAACAGGACCGATTGCAACTGAAAGCCATCGTAGCGCAACAGTTTTCCGGGCGCGCCCAGCCAAATCCAGCCGCTGCTGTCCTGAAAAACGCAACTTAGTTGGATGTTACCCAAGTCTTTCAACGGCAGCAAGCGAAAATTGGGATTTTGAGCGCTTACATTTCCGATGTACAGGATGTGTATGAGCAGGATGGCAATCCCCACAATTTTGTTCATGACCCGGCTTTTAAAACAGCATCCACATTGACCTGCACATCCGTTGCAATTTTTTGGTGCACCACCCTTGGAATAGCGATATTGTGTTCTTCGAGGGCAATGGTAAATTCAGAATGCAGGATGATTTTTGATTTTTTTACGTCCAGCCGCACTTTGATAATGCGTTCCTGACTAACTCCATGTATTTCCAGGATGCCTTTAGCGCGTATATTGTAGGTTCCATCGGTATCAAAGTTTATATTTTCGATAATTTTTCCGGTAAAACTAGCGGTGGGGTACAGCGTTGTTTCCATGTAGTTTTCGTTAAAATGCTCTTGTTGCAACGGGCTGTTGAAGCCTTTGAGCGTTTTAATTTCAATGCTCCAGGCAAAATTGCGCTGTTTGGTATCTACAATACCTTTAAGTTGACTGCTTCCTGCCTGGATGGTTTCGAGTGGCGCTTCCGACCGAATGTTGATTTTTCCGCGGTCGCAACGGAACAATCCGTCTTGTACCTCGTTTAGGGTAGTCTCTATGGGTTGGCATAATTTTGGCTGTTGCGCAAGGAGTGGTACAAGTGAACACAGGAAGAGAGCATGGGTTAGGCGCAGGTGCATGGCTTGGTAAAATTGAAGGGATGAAATTAGCACAAAGTAGCGGGACCAAGAAAAAATCATGACTGGATAAGGAAAAAGCCGGTACCAAATAGGTATTTTTGCAGTGCGAAGAAACGAACACGCTAAAATATTTTATTTGTCGGGAAACCGTTTTCTTTAAAAATCTGTCCGTTCCCTTGCTCAGTACGAAAATTATTGTACCTTTGACCAACATTATCCGATAATCAACAGACATCATAATCAATGAGTTTCCCATTTATTAAAAAGAAACAGGATCCTTCTAATGATCTGGATGATCAAAAGCAGGGTTCCTTACTCGACAAATTTGAGGAAGATCTTCATGTTTTGGCGAAAGATGAGATGACACGGGTAGAAGGTGGTAAATCTTCTAACAAGTCTCTGTCTGATTACTCAGATTTGCGCAATAGTCTCGGCGGCACCATTCCGTTGTAGTTTTGATATTACCTTCGGGGTATTTCACACCGCAAGCCATCCTGTTTCAGGGTGGCTTGCGGTGTTTATAGTGGAGTTGTATAGCGTTGTTTTTTAATGTGAAATAAAACCGGATGTATTATTTAGAGCTTTTTGCAGCTGTTTTAGGGGTTATCAGCGTTTGGCTGGTGGTAAAACGCAATATTTGGGCCTTTCCCATTGGGATCGTAATGGTCATATTATATGCCTGGATTTTTTTTGAAGCCAAGTTTTATTCAGACATGCTCTTACAGTTGGTTTATGTGGTGATGCAAGCGCAGGGCTGGTACGTTTGGGCCCACAGTGACCGTGCACAGGATGACAAAATCAGGGTGTTGCAGTTGAACGGGCGCCAGTGGATTTGGGGTTTGATCTTTCTTGTCCTTGTTACCCTCAGTTTAGGCTATACCATGCAACATTACACAGATGCCGCTCTTCCATGGGTAGATGCCTTTACGACCGCCATGTCCCTTCTGGCGCAATGGTGGATGAATAAAAAATACCTTGAAAACTGGCATATATGGATTACCGTGGATGCCGTGTACTTGTATCAATACAGCGCCAAAGGACTTTTCCTCACTACCGGACTTTATGTTGTCTTTTTAGGCCTGGCCGCTTATGGTCTGTATGAATGGAAATCAAAATTGAAGCAACAATCGCCCATTTGTTGAATGTAATTTTTGAATTTTTTACTTGTTGTATATACATTCAGATGTAGTTTCCTCCAAAAAAACGAACAATTTAATGTAAAAGTCATGTAGTAATGCCTGAAAACCTTCTACATAAATTTTGGATTTACATTGCTTGCTGTACATTTGCGCTCGAATGTGTAATTTTCTCCCTTTAGCATTCAATTTTTATTTAATACTTAATTTGCTCTAATCCAAGTAGACTTTAGTATTGCTCCCTAATCCAGTTTTCTTCCCCCTCCCATTAAGTTGGGTTTTAATTTAATTGTCTTGAGCGTCCGGCATGCAGTCGGGGTAATTCCCTGTTTGTCTTAGCTCATTTTCTCCCCTACCCATCAAGTTGGGCTTTAATACTATTTGTTTGTTTTGTTTCAGCGTTTTGTTGAGACACTAATAAGCATTTGCTTTCATGTTTTGCTTGCATTTAATCAATGCTCTGTTCTTCCAGGGCCTGGCATTCGTATGCCTATCCGACGACTCATTTATTTAATTTCATGAAAACTTGTTTCCACATGCGTTTTCTTTCCTCAATTGCCTGGCAGCGATGTGCAGGCTTATTGTCATTTAGCCCATTCGGTATGCTGGGTAAAAAAGCAAGTAGCATTTTGCTGCCTGTTTTTTTTGCCTTTTGGAGCATTGCTGTGTTATCGGCCCACCCGGCTGAAACATCAGCGGCGCATCCTACTTCAAGTCCAACTTTAGATTGGACGAGTCTGGCAGAAATGGCACCTGGCGACTTTAACGCCAGTATTTCGGCCAATCCGACCACCATTACGGCTGGAAACCCTGTACTATACACCATTAACTATTCGACGGGCGCAGTGGCCTCGAATATTGATGGTGCCATGATTCGGGTGTTTATTCCGGTTCCGGTATTGAATGGCGGCCAGATATCCTTCAATGGAACCCTGGATGTAGCCTCCACCTCGCTCAATGCAACTGCAGGTGGTTACAATTTCGACATCATCTTCATCAACCCATTGCCGGCAGGTAGCCAGGGGATGTTGGAGTTGACGGTAACGTATCCTGTGGGTACGATTTGTAATGGAACGGTCGTTTCGACGACGGTAACGGCCGCTACAACAGGTGGTTCGAGCGATAATAACCCGAATGATAATACGGCAAATGTTACGGTAAATGATACCGCTAACCCATGGACGATTAATGTT
>CAIVGO010000356.1 GCA_903905445.1 uncultured Bacteroidota bacterium | reverse complement strand
TCTACCACTTTTACGGGTCTTCTGCCGGGGTCAATTTTATTGAACAAAGAACCCATGACTACACTTTCAAAATCTTCATCGGTTCTTTCAATCACACGGCCTTCAACGTTGAGTTTTTCAATGGTTTGATTCATTTCAGCATACAATTTCGGCAAAAAAGCAGCCAAATGGTTCATTTCCTCCGAACAATGCTTGCATAAATCATAGGCAAATGTGGGCGGCAACTTTCTCATTTTTTGAAGAAAGGACGAAACCAAATCTGCCATTACACCTGCTTTTCGAATATGAATGTAATTTCCACCCATCCAAAAACGAGAACGCATTTCCGAACCACCTTCTACCGCACGCACCTGATGTACCAAATAGCCATAATCGAGCGGTAAAGTTGGATGCCCAATTCTTGCACAGATATAAACCGCTTTTGAAGGATCCTTGATGGCATCCTGGGAAAAACCAAATTCGGTGGGTGCTTTGAATTGAATGGCAGCAGCGGTAAAGAAATCGCCGATGTATTCCTCGATCAAGGAGTCCCTGCCAATATAGCCAATATCGTCTTTACCGTCGGCCCATACCGCGCTCACATGCGACTTTGGGTGCCATAACTTGTAGCGACTGTCTTTGCATCCGTGCCAGCCAAACCACCAATCCCACATTTCGGGCGTTACGCCGGGCATGTGGGTGAGCATGGCCACGTGTGCAGCACCCTCGGGCTCATCGGTGTAACCCATTTCCAATTTAGTGTAGCCTTCCGCTTCCAAATACTGGGCCTCGGAAAAAGGGGGTAATTCGCCTGCGGGAAAAGGCGTATTATCCAAAACGTATTGCACTTGGGGCGCAATTTCTAAATTGGATTCATCGTAATATTTCCCATACGACTTTTTGAAATCTTCGGGTGTATAGCCCGGCTGCTTTTTATTTGCCATTGCAATTGCTGATTAAGAATGATACAGCAAAGGACGGGTGTCTTTTTGGGGTTCGCACTTGAACTAATTCAAGAAATACACCAAGATTAAATTGGATTTTAAGGATGGATGGATAAAAATTGATTTTCAATGGATTAGAATCCAGCCGTTTTCATAAACACCTACCGTTGACTATATTAGATGCGGTGTTTTAGTTTACTCAACCACTCGGAAGAGATGCCCATAAACTCGGCAATGTATTTGGCAGGCACTTGCTGGATCACTTTGGGGCAATGGCTCATTAAAAAACCATACAGCCGTTCGGAGGAAAAGGAAATAATTTTTAGTTTAAAATCATTTTCTTCCTGAAAAGCGCGAGTTACCATGGCATGGTATAAATGAAAAAGTTGGATATCCTGGTAAATCAGTTCGTCTATGTCTTTTTTATTAAATTCTACCACTTCCGCATTGGAGATCGCCCTTAGTTCGCACTGTGTTTTGGTTGCTGAAAAATAGCTATCGACACAACTCATAAATGGATGAAAATCTTCCAAATAGAAATTGATGGTTTTTTCAATTTCTAAAGTCGGATCGATATAGCGGCATACAAAACCACCTTTTATTACAAAAAATATTTTATCACAGACGGTATTGGGCTTTACCAGAATCGTTTGGCTTTTAACCTTGTACAATTTCCCCTTTTGGATAATAGTTTCAATTTTTTCAGGGGCAATGTTTAAACTTTGTAATTCTTCTAAAAATTTGTGCATGGTTATACCCAGATTTAAATAGTCTTCCCGATTTTGCTAATCAAATAGTTCAATATTATTTTTTCTTGTATTATTTGCCAAGTCAATTACATCAAAGCGTCGGATTTGGGTAAAAGACCCCATATCGGTATCGCTATTAATCAGGATTGCACCAGCAAGAATAACGTATTTGCAATTATATTTTGTTTTGTCTACCAATTCATTGATACGTTTGTCAATGGCTTCGTAAATAACTTCCGTGGCTTCAAACAAGGGTGTTTGAGCGTTTAAAACTCTATCTTTTTCTTCGTAGAGCATTTGCTCAATCCGGTTCATTTGGTAGTCTATCTCGGTAATATTTCCTGGTATAATTTGATTGTTGGTGAGTTTTGATAACGCCCCTTTGGCAGCGCCGCAACAACCACTATTTTTATGCTGCCCGAAACGTTGAATTTCGCCAATTGTTCCATCTTTGGTTATGCCAATATGTGGTCCATAATAAATGAATACTGCTCCTGCATCGGGGACATGACTTGCGAACGCACCCATCCCGGTTAAACCGGTAAATGGAAAACCGTCTAGGCCACCCATTTTAAAAGGTCCTAAAAATTCTTGCGTCCTTGCAGGGTATTGAATGCTATTCACGTCATCGCTACAAATACTGTCGGCAAGCATTACCTGTTTGGGCTCCAGATCCAGGTCGAATTCTACAAAATCGATGATTTTATTTACGCCGTCAATGGTGGTGATTGCTTTGGGATACCATTGGTGGATAATGGCCAGTTTTTCTCTTTTTTTCATTGCTGTAAATGATTTGAATTTACATTAAGATGTTGTTTATGGATGTAATGGGCGCTGGAAGATTGCTTTCGTCCAGCATATCCCGCAAGTCAATTTCAATGGTTCGGCTTAAAGCAGCCATTGGAATATCATTGGCGCCGCCTTCAAATGGATTTTCCGTCGCTTCTCCAACTTTTTCCATGGAGGTAAAAACCCAGGAAACAATTACAGAAAAAGGAAGGGTCAGCCAGGCAAAACCTTCCCCTAATTTTTGAAACTCATTGAGCATACCAAAAGGCATCAGCAAGACCAATAACCTAACCAAAAACAGGTTAATGCTGGCAAATTGTCTGGGATATGGAAAATTCTTGATGCGTTCACACCGCCCTTGATGGTCATACAAATCGGCCAATCGCCTTTCCATCTCTACATATTCGTAGTGTTCAATGCTCCCTGCTGTCCTGAGTGCTTTTAGATGTTTGGATTGTAAAGCGATTAATTGTGTCGCTCTATTTTTTTTACCTAAAACATACACACGTTCCGCTTCGGTAAGGTATTTTTTAAGTTCTTCTTCCAAATTTCCTTCCCATTCTGGAATTTGGAAATAATTGCGGTATTCTTTAAAATGGGGCTTGTCGGTATTTTCCCAGGATTGTGGCTTTCGGAGTTGAAAACGCAAGGCCGTAAGCCAGGCACAATGTCGATAAATAAGTTGTTCGATCGCTGGGTTATCCGCTTTTACAAAATCTTTACTCATGATACCCCAAGTTCGACTTGTGTTAATAATTGACCCCCAAATTTGTCTGGCCTCCCATAGTCGATTGTAGGTCTGGGTATTTTTAAAACCCACCGTAAAAGCCGCTGCTGTACCCACCAAAGCCACCGGCATCCAGGGAATAGCGATCCACTTAATATCAAAGACTTGAAATAAAACCGTTGGAATGACGGCTAACAAAAATAATACGTAAATATCACGTCTAGTCCAAATTAAAAATTCTATGAACTTATAATTAGATCCTGTGTGCATGAAGGTTTTGTATTTTATGCGTGGTTTACTTCGCGCTGTATTGTTTTGTTTTTAAGTTTAGACCTAAAACATTGACAATCAGCGTTCAGTAAGTCAATACATGATGACAGCCAAATGACATTGCGTATATGCACTGCAATAATAGTAAAACTGTTGGTTTTCAATTGCTAAATTTATGAACCCTCATTCAAAATATTCATTTTCCCTGTCTTGTTTTTGATTTTATTATTTGTTCACCAGCGCTACTCGCATTACATTTTTATAAAACTCCTGGTACGCTGCTTTGTCATACTTCGATCTCATTGCGCTTAAAACATCAAAAGCACCCAGGTTTGTCCAGTCCCAAAGCATCGTATCAAAGTTGTATTTTATCATTTGTGGCCCGAGCGTTTGTCGCAATGAAAAAACGAATTCTTCCGTCAGTCCGTATTCCGCTAATTTAATTTTTAATCGTTCGTCGGTTTCGTCCGTAAATTCGGTGTCTAAAAACGGTTCAAGTATCCAACTCCAAAGATCAGGTCGATCTACCGTTGTAAGGTTGTTGTCGGCTGCGAACTTTTTCAAGGCGTCCTGTTGTGTAGCGCTCAAAAAAAGCAGCTCGTCACCCACTTTAATCGTTGGTGGATAGCCTGTTGGGTCTATATTGTCCATCTCCGCTGCTGTAAATGTTGCATGGTTGAATGCGATGGACGGTTCGAACGGATAGTTCACAAAAGTGATGGTATGTTGTTCTATGCGTACTTGCCCTAAATCCACCAACAATGCGGTTATTTCTTCTTTTGAGGTCATAATGATTATCTGTTGTTGAAAGCCGGATTTACATTTGGTTCATCGTTTATTCTTCATCGTTTTCCGATTCGCTCGCATTTATTTCACTTACCAGCAAAGCTTGCAACGCTTCCTTAGGCAACAAAAGTTGGTATTCGGCTACACCAATGGGCTTATTGATGTCTTGCAGGGCTATTTCCACGTCTAAGTGGTCTTTATCAGCACAGAGTATTATTCCAATGGATTGATTTTCGTTTTCGCCCTTTTCCAATTTATCGAGCAAGGAAAGATACAAATTCATTTTGCCTACATATTCGGCTTTAAAACTTCCAATTTTCAATTCAATCGCTACCAAACAGCGCAAACCTCTGTGAAAGAAAAGCAGATCTACAAAATACGTTTTGCTGTTGTACTCCAAACAATATTGGTTGCCAATAAAACTAAACCCTTTGCCCAACTCTAAAATAAAGTTTCTGATTTTGGCAATGAGCCGTTTTTCGAGTTCCAACTCTTTGACAGGTTCGGTAATGCCCAAAAAGCCCAGGTTGTAAGTGCTTTTAAATACTTCCTTGGCATAGTCGGCGTTGGGTGCAGGAAGCGTTTCGCTGAAATTGTTTGTAGCGATTGGGCTTTGCAGCTGTCCATACGTATCCATTTTTATGGCATTGAGCAACAAATCTCTCGACCAGCCTTTTGAAAGGACTTCTTGGGCATAAAATTGAACAGCGTCAAGCGTTTGTATCTTGTCGAGTAATAGCAAATTATGCCCCCAAGGCAAAACTGCTACACGCTGTAGCAGTTTTGCATCTGCCTGATAATAACGCTCATAATAGCGTTTCATATTCCACAAATTGCGAGAAGAAAGCCCCATATCAGGGAATTCACTTTTCAAATCCACAGAAAGTTGTTTGACCACTCCACTGCCATAGCCTTCTTCCAACTGTTTTTCAAAAAGCAATTTTCCCAAACTCCAATAGACCGAATTTGCGGCACTGGTCAGTTGTTTGGCAACAAGATTTCGGGCTACTCGGATTTCAGTAACGGCCTGTTGCAAAATTTCGGTATACTCGGTTGGGTTCATATTTGATGGGTTACGCATAGGGTATTGTTGCTTTCGTTAGGAATGTGCTTTTCGGCCAGGCACTTTTCGTTTTCCTTCTATTTAAACTTGTAAGTGTTCCTTACAAGTAGCGGATTCATCGATTTTACGATTGATTTCATATTATTATTTTGAGCATAGCGACTAAGCAAGGCCTAATTGAACGCACTGGGATACAAATATAAGTTGGAATTGTATTCATTTTCTAGCCTGTAGCATCAATCAATTTATCAACAATATCAGTCAGGTCAAGTATGGTACACTATTTGTACAACGCCCCCAAAAACGATCAATTATGGAAAACAACTTCGACCCCAACAACGAAATGCTTTTTGAAACCGGATTACTCACCCAGGTAGAGGATGCGGGTTACCCCATGGTAGGCCTGTACTTCGATTTCCCGGAAAGGGACTTTTCGGAATACTTTTCAGTAAATTTGGAAGAAAACCATTCCGTCGATATCAATATCCTGGAAGGTTCTATCGATCGATATGTACATTTTGGGTACACCAGCGTGCTTGAAAACGAACTGGTTGATTTGATGTTGGATGATACATCGCTGTTGGATGAGCCGATGGAGGTACCCGACGATATGGAGTTGTATTCCATTACCGGTATCCTAAGCAACGCGGAAGAAGTAACTTCCAGCGATCTTCCGGGCGAAATCTACGTGCAAACGGAGGAGGAAATTACGGAAGTATTTCCTTTTTACATTACGCCAAGCATTGTAGAAGCCAATGGCAGTATGGTGGTGGCGATTTATGTACAACGTACGGTGAATACCATACATTCGTTTGAAGTACAATAGTTTGTGTTTTTATATCTTTCATGATTTCGATTTTTGCCCATAAAACCCTGTAGCACAACCATAAAAGTAAGCACTAAATGTTGTGTCTAATCCCGACCTTGCAAAAATCGCCATCGCATTTTTTGCGTTTTCAAATTTTTCGGTATACTGCCACAGCATTTTATATTCGTCCGGACTTCCCAGGAACAGTTTGCCCAAAATTGGAATGACACGTTGAAGGTAAAAGCTATAAAACAAATATAACATTGGGTTTTGGGGTTTCGAAACTTCAACAAATGAAAACTGTCCACCTACTTTTAAAATCCGCTTGGTTTCTAATGCTAAAATCGTCAATTGTTCGTCGTTAAATGTTTTGAGTCCAAAAGCACAAGTCACAAAATCGTAATAGTTACTTGGTAGATCATTCTTTAAAATATCTTGTTGCAACACAATGATTTCGTTGTTATAGTGCTGCCTGTTTTTCTGTTTTGCATATTGCAACATCCCTTCAGAAAAATCAAGCACCGTCAAATTTGAATTCGGTAGTTTATTTTTGGTCGACTTCCAGGTTTCCCCCATTCCAGTGAGCAAGTCAAGTATCTCCGCTTTATAATTGGGCGGCGTAAATGATTTAATAAACTGCCTGCGCCAACGAATGGAAAAGCCAAATGAAGTGATAAAATTCATGCTTTCATAAGAACTACTCATGCGGTTAAACAGTCCTTTTACATAGTCGGGGTTGTAGATGTTATTTTCCATATATAAATTTTTACAGGCTCTAATGCAAACTTGTTTTGGAAGGGAGCAGAAATCATTGTTTTTGCGTTGCTTTCTACTTCCCACCAAAACCAGTTTAGACTACTTTAATTTTAAAGGACTTGTAAGATCCAATCGCCTATGGTGCTTAATCCATTGTGTCCCTAATACAATGGATAAAATACCCAAAATAACTGCCATGGATGGGTTATCAGCCCACAACCAGGTAATTTTGCCATTCTTAAAAGTAAATGCTGCAACAAACAGGCCACACATGATTGTTGTGGACATAAACAGATTCCTTGTTTTCATCTTTTTTCATTTAAATTGTGAGCTGCAAAATTAGCCTGCTTCTTGCCGTTGTATAGGTTGATAAGGGTTGATAATAGGTTGATAATAGGTTGATATATAGGTTGATATATAGGCTATTATTCGATAAAATGGCGAAAAGGATTATGTTTTTATCTTTTTTACCTGCTTTCGAGATGTGATTCCAAGAGTTTTATATATTTTATTAATATGTGTTTTCAGGGTACTTAGTTCAATGCATAAATCATTCATAATTTCCTTATTTGATTTTCCAACTAAAATCAAATCAAAAACCTGTTTTTGTTTTTGAGACAATTCGTCTAATTTGTTTTCGGTATTTGGTTTAATTGCGGTTATTTCAGATTTTATATTTGTTATTAAATCATTGGTTTTCTTTTGCTCAATTTTTATCCAAACCAGAGCAACAGTGATTAACATCAACACTAATATAACGGGAATGTAAATTTTATCACTCCATAACCATTCTGTTTTGTAATTTGTAAACCCAAAGGTGATTGTGAGGCAGAGCAGAAATATTGCAATAATTTCCAAATTTTTCTGGTGACGGTACAGTAGATCCGCTAAATGATGGATAATTTTCATGTTGTTTTGTGATCTTATTGGAAATTGTTCGGAAATGCGCGCTCTTACTTACGGCTCAATGCCCCACTGCCGCGCTTTGGCTTTCCGATTTGCTTACGTTAAAGATAGGTATAACGTAGATACATTTGCATCTTTTCAATTTACATTTTTATCCAAAAACATCCAAAAAATTGCTTAACTTCAGATTTAATACTGGACAATATAGGTAATAATGCACTCCTTTTTACCCAAATTTGCAACATGAACCAACTCCTTTCCGAAATCCGAGCCTGTACCATTTGCCAAAGCGCCCTGCCTTTGGGCCCGCGCGCCATTATACAGGCATCCGAAAAGAGTAGGTTGCTGTTGATTGGTCAGGCGCCGGGCGCAAAAGTACATGCTTCCGGGGTGCCGTGGGACGATGCCAGTGGCAATAACTTGCGCCAATGGTTGGGACTGGACAAAACAGCGTTTTATGATGCGGAATTGATTGCCCTAATGCCCATGGGATTTTGTTATCCAGGCACTGGGAAATCGGGAGATTTGCCACCCAGACCAGAATGTGCCCCCGCCTGGCACCAGTTGTTGCTGGACCAAATGCCCAACATTAAGTTGACGATTTTGATCGGACAATACGCTCAAAATCGCTATTTAGGGAGCCAAATGCGTGAAAATCTCACAGAAACGGTGCGCAACTGGCATATCTATTTCCCGCAATACCTGCCACTCCCCCATCCTTCTCCCCGTAACCAGATCTGGATGCGAAAAAACCCCTGGTTTGAACAAGAATTATTGCCCGTGCTAAAGGAAAAGGTTGAGGCGCTCTTCTCATCTGCGCAATAGATCGTTCGTCCTTTTTACTTCAAATATTCCGAAATCGTTTTTAAATATAGTTCGGGTTGTTCCACAGCGATAGCATGGCCTGCATCCGGTATTACAATGAACGTATTGTGTTGAAAAATTTCGCAATATTCCTGCGTAAACCCCCATTTTTGGTTGTCATACTGTGCCTTCATCACTAAAATTGGGATATCCGAGCCTTTTAATTTAGGCCGAGGATCCTGAATCGTAAGCAAACTGTTAAAAGTCATCACGCGGGCATAAAACCCTCCCCCCGCTGACATTTTTTGTATTTTAGCCGTGTCGAAAACGGTTGATTTATTTACTTCAAAATTCAGGTACGTTTCAAAATCGTCTGCTTCAGCGTCCGAAGCCAATTTTACGCCAAAAGTAGTTGCAACCAAGGCCATCGCCTTCGTCCGTAAATTATTTGCCTTCCTATTCCCTGCTGCATTGTTAAAAACAGGCGATTTTAAATTCAAATGATCTGGCGGTTTTACGGCCATTAATTCCGCACGCACCGGGTAGATTGGACCTGGACAGGTAAAAATCATTTTTTCAATTTTTGATGGATGATCTGCGGCATACAGAACTGCTAAAACAGCACCCCATGATTGTCCAATCAAAATTACCTGACTTGCACCAATCTGCTTAATGATTGCTTCCAAGTCTCTTTTATGACGATCCGCCGTATATTCCGAAATATGCGCTAAGCGATCAGACTGTCCACTTCCGATTTGATCATACATATATACATCGTAACCCAATTTTGAGAGCGCTGACCTTAATTGGATCCCTTGATCGGTGATATACCCACCCGGTCCTCCATTCAGGAAAATGATTGGCGATGATTTCCTGGCCCCTTTTCCCGGTATATGTACATAAGCTATTTTTGAACCCGTTGGCAAATTCCAAAATTGCCTAACCGCGTTCTTTTCCAATTTCGGTACAGGATAGGCCCTTGGAATGCACACGAATAGCAGGAAAATACCAGGTATTAATATCAAGAGGTATTTAAGTATTTTATTAAATTTTACCTTCATAGCACTTGAAATACGTTTTTTTGTTTGACCACGATTGGTAAAAAGTATGACAGCCCACGTTTTTTTAGCGGTTCGTAATGTTGTAAAACGAACGAACTGTTCTTTATGTACGCGTGGGCTGTCATCCTGAGTCTTTTTACTTCCCCCGTGGGATCTCACGAACCGAACATGATTAAGGGGAAGGAAAAAGGCGAAGGATCTGGCCGAGCGCAAGGCACCATGCTAGCGTTAGGAAAAAGTAGCGACACGCATCTCACTTAAGTAATAGCGCCTCCTCAGCCGCCAAAACCCGCTCAAACCCAAATCCACCCAACACCGCTTCCATGCCCGCTGCAATCTGGTCATTCCCCAAATTCCCAATGCTCCCTAAATGCGTGTGCGGCAACATCGGCGCGGGCTCGTAGGTCCCCGCCGTAACTTGCTGACTTACTTGGTGATACGCCTCCCGAAAGGGCATTCCTGACAACACCAACTGATTGACGGATTCTACCGTAAATACATAACGATAACGCGCATCGGCTAATATATCTTGCTTGACCTGCATGTTTTCTACCATCAGCCCGATCATATCGAGACAATCTTTGAGCACCTGAAAGGCAGGGAACAGCTTTTCTTTCAATACCTGAAAATCACGGTGATAACCCGATGGTAAATTGCTGGTTATCAAGGCGATCTCGTTGGGCAGGGCCTGCAAACTGTTACACCGGGCCCGCGCAATTTCAAACACATCCGGGTTTTTCTTGTGGGGCATGATGCTGCTGCCAGTGGTTAAAGCATCAGGAAAAGCAATAAATCCGAAATTTTGCCCCATAAAAAGGCAACAATCAGCCGAAAACTTGCTCAAAGTGGCCGCCAGATTGCCCATTGCCTGCGCGAGCGCGCGTTCGGTTTTACCTCGTGCCATTTGCGCCGCCACGGAATTGACATGCGGTGCCTCAAAACCTAATAATTCGGTGGTCAAATCACGGTCCAACGGAAACGAAGAGCCGTATCCTGCCGCTGAACCTAAGGGATTCTTTTGTGCCAAGCGAAAAGCGGCTTGCATGCTGAATAAATCTTCGCTCAAACCCTCCGCATAAGCGCCCAACCAAAGGCCCACCGACGATGGCATGGCCACCTGAAAATGGGTGTAACCGGGCATCAAATCCTGGGCATGCGCTGCACTTTTTGCCAACAATTGATCAAAAAGCACCTTTACTTTGGCCACCATCTGCCCAATTTCGGCCCGAAACAGCAATTTTAAATCGACCAGCACCTGATCATTGCGGCTGCGTCCGGTATGTATTTTTTTGCCGGCCTCCCCTACCCTGCGCGTGAGCAGCATTTCAATTTGCGAATGCACATCTTCGGCACCGGACTCGAGTTCAAATTGTCCGGCCGCTATTTCCTGATAAATCGCCTGCAAAGCCTGCTTTAAAGCCAATGCCTCGGTTGCAGAAACCAGCCCAACCTGTTCCAGCATCGCCAAATGCGCCAGCGAACCCAACACATCGTAAGGTGCCAACATTAAATCCATTTCCCGGTCAAGGCCGGTTGTAAAGGCCTGCACGGCTTCTGTCCATGCGGACGAAACCGTCGATTGTTGCCAAAGTTTCATTTCGGTAAATTTTAAATTTGGACACTTTTGTGCGCTATTGATTCAAGCATTGCACAATACCCTGCGTACCCTTCCGCCAACTCTGTCAGCAAGATGTATTCGTCGGCCGTATGGCTGCGCGCACTTTCGCCCGGCCCCATTTTTAAAGCGGGAAATGGCAATAAAGCCTTGTCACTCAAGGTCGGAGAACCATATGCCTGTTTCCCCAAGGCCAAACCCGCCCGTACCAACGGATGCTCCAGCGCAATGCCTGTAGCCCGCAAACGCATCGAGCGGGGTTCCAGGCGCGCCTGTACCTGCGCACGCAAGGCTTCCAGTACCGCTTCCGGGGTATAGGCATCGGTCAGACGCACATCCACGACCCAATGACAAGTATCCGGCACGACATTATGGGCTTTGTTGCTAGTTTCAATGCAGGTGACGCTCATTTTTACCGGTCCCAGCCATTCCGAAATTTCAGGAAACCGGTATTTTCGAATGCGTTCAATATCTTCGAGGGCCGCATACAAGGCGTTTATGCCTTCTTCCCGTGCCGCATGTCCCGATTTTCCGGTGTTGTAAGCATCCAGCACCATCAACCCTTTTTCGGCTACGGCCAATTGCATACCCGTTGGTTCACCTACCATCGCACAGGAAATGGTGGGTAAATGCGGCAATACGCTTTCAATGCCACCCTGGCCGCTTATTTCTTCTTCCGCAGCAGCCACCCAGATGAGGTTAAAAGGCAAATCCGCGCGTTCATAAAAGGTGGCAAAAGCAGCAGCCATACACACCAAAGGACCACCGGCATCATTGCTGCCCAAGCCGTACAAACGTCCGTTTTCTATTTCCGGTAAAAACGGATCGCGGGTATATCCAGCGGCCGGACGCACGGTATCATGGTGCGAAACCAGCATAATCGTCGGCTTTCCCGAGCTAAAATGCCGGTTTTGAGCCCAAACATTGTTGCCAACTTGCGCGGTCGTTATGCCCGCCATTTCTATCCATTCCCGCAAATAAGCCGCCGTACCCGCTTCTGCTTTGCTGAAAGAGGCGATGCCGATCAAACTTTTTAAGCCCGAAAGGTAATCCAAACGAATGCCCGAAGTCGGGATTTGCATTTCTTGATGCATTTGGTGATGAGGGACTAATTATGCAGCATGATGCGCGTTCCACAAGTGCCGTTCTTTTTCACATTTTTGCACAAATCCTCGGCCGCACCGATGATTACGGTATCCACACCACCCGCTGCAGCGGCAAAAGCACTGTCCAACTTGGGCAACATGCCACCCCGCGCCGAACAATTGGCTTTCATCGTGGAATAATCTTCCTGGGTAAGTTCCGACAACACGGACGCATCGTCGTCGGGCCGCTCCAGCACGCCTTTTTTCTCAAAACAATAAATCAGCCGCACTTTATAAATCGGCGACAACAAGGTAGCCAAGGTAGAAACAATAGCATCCGCATTGGTATTCAAGATGTTACCTTGGTTATCGTGGGTAAGCGGGGCAATGACGGGTGTCAAACCCATGCCCAGCAAGGTGCTCAGGAAAAAAGGATCCAGTTTGGAAGGATCGAGGTCGCCCACCCAGCCAAAATCGACGCTGGTTTTTGGGCGTTTGCGGGCGGGTAAAATATTGGCATCCGAACCGCGCAAACCAATCGCATTACAACCTAAGGATTGCAGGCGCGCCGTTAATTGTCCATTGATCAAACCGCCATACACCATGCTCACCAATTCAATGGTGGCATCGTCGGTGATGCGGCGGCCATTGTGGTAAGTGGGTTTCAAACCGAGTTTTAACCCCATTTCGGACGCGATTTTACCACCGCCATGTACCAATAATTTTGGGCCAGGCAAGGCGGCAAAGTCTCCTAAAAATGATTCCCGCGCCTCAGGATCGTCCAAGACGTTTCCCCCAATTTTTACGATAACCAACGTTTTCATAATCAAGTAGTTAAGCCTTTTCAGGTGTTTGATTCAACAATTGTGACAAAACGGCCTGTGCCGCCCAAACCCGGTTGGATGCCTGTTGCACCACCACACTATGCGTACTATCCAGAATATCGGCCCCCAATTCAAGGTTGCGCCGTACCGGCAAACAATGCATGACATGGGCATTGTTCGTGATATTTAATCGGTCCAAATGCAGCATCCACGATGGGTCACTACAAGGCATGGTTCCATAAGGTTCGGTAGCGCTCCAGTTCTTAACATACACAAAATCAGCACCTTCCAAGGCTTTCTGCTGATCGTGTACGATTTCGGCACCCGCCGTATATGCTGTATCCAGGGTATAACCCTCCGGATGCGCAATAACGAAATCAGCGCCGCCCCAGGCTGTAATCCATTGGGCGAAGGAATTGGCAACACAATGGGGTAAGGGTTTCATGTGCGGTGCCCAACTCAGGGCGATCCGCGGTTTCCTTTTTTCTTGAAACAAAGATTGGATGGTCATCAAATCGGCCAAACTTTGCAAAGGATGCAAGGTGGCACTCTCCAAACTCACGACCGGCACCCCGGAATAACGCACAAACTGCTGTAAAATGGACTCCGATTGATCGGTAGCCGCGTCTTGCAGGGCCGGAAAACTGCGCAGGCCCAACACATCAAAATAGGCCCCAAATACCGGGGCGGCTTCGCGAATATGTTCTACCGTGGTGCC
>CAIVGO010000355.1 GCA_903905445.1 uncultured Bacteroidota bacterium | reverse complement strand
GGTGTCGTTTCGAGCAGTTGTTCGAAATGGTCGTCCAGCATGTATTCTGCGGCTGCTTCTACTCGCACTTGGATCCCGGCCTCTTTTAGGGCTTTTCGGGTATCCTGTAAGGCGGTTTCTATGGTTTCGTTGGTATTGGGGTAAAGTTCCTGGTAAATATGGGGGGTGGCGATGAATGCTTCGAAACCGAGTTGCATTAAGCCTTTTATTAGTAGTACACTTGTTTCTACATTCGGTGCGCCGTCGTCTATGCCTGGCAGGATATGCGAATGCATATCAACGTTAAGGCCAGCATAGCTGGTTGTACTGGGGCGGGAAGATCGTTTTAAAAAAGAAAACAAGGATTAGGAGTGATGAGTGAGGAGTGATGCGTGTTTGGACGTAATCTATTTTTAGGAAGGATTATGGGTCAAATTATTTCGAAGGATTAAATTTCGTTGGCTCTGTTTGACTTCGGAGAAGTCGGGCATTTGTAGCCACGAATGTCAAATCAACCAAGTGTTTATGACTTCGGAGAAGTCATGCATTTGTCGTTCAAGTTTTAGGATTAGGCCTGATCATTATCAATTTCAATCGTATTCTCAGCGCCCAAACTGTCAATTATCCATTTTCAACTGTCAACTATTAAAAGGGTGGCGGCTGAAGGGCTGAGCGGCCAAAGGATGATAATCGCCTTGTAACCCAGCTGGGCTCGCATTCCGTATATTATGTGCCAATTCAATCGCCGGTGCAGCATCTTGCAAACCGAAGCCTTGGCCAGCGAGTATATTGCGGTAACTGGTGGTATGCAAATCGGTGAAGCCGTCGCTGAATTCAATTTCTTGTCCGTCCATGGTCAAGGAGCGGTATGTGCGTTTGCCGCTTTCTCGTACTTCTACTGGTAAGGTTTCGGCGTTGATGCTTAGGAACCAGCGCACGTTCGCTTTTTCCAGTTCGAGGGTGCCTGCTGCACGGTCGTGCATGTGTAGGTGCACGGTATTCGTTTTTACAGGGCCAAAAACCCAGAGCAGCATATCAAAAAAATGGATGCCGATGTTGGTGGCGATGCCGCCGGATTTGGCAAGTTCTGCTTTCCAGCTAGTATAGTACCAATTGCCGCGGGCGGTAATGTAGGTTAAATCTACGCTGCGCTTTTCGGCGGATTGTTCGATTTGAGCTTTCAAGGCCTGGATGGCAGGATGTAACCGCAATTGCAAGATGGTGAACACTTTGTTGCCGGTTTCGGCTTCGTTTTCCATCAGTGCTTCGGCGTTCCAAGGGTTGAGCACGAGGGGTTTTTCGCAGATGACGTTTGCGCCGTTTCTCAATCCAAAGCGTATGTGGGCGTCGTGCAGGTAATTGGGGGAGCAGATGCTCAGGTAGTGTATGGGGTTTCCCTGTCGTTTTAGTTTTTCCAGGTGCCGGTCGAAACGTTCGAATTCGGTGAAAAAACTGGCTTCGGGGAAGTAGGAATCCAGGATGCCTACGGAGTCGTTTGGGTCATAGGCGGCTTGCAAATGATTGCCGGTTTCTTTGATCGCCTTTAGGTGGCGTGGGGCGATGTAGCCGGCGGCTCCGATGAGGGCGAAATGATGAATGATGAATGATGAATGATGAATGATGAAATTTTGGTGGTTTGAAAAATGCCACCGATTCATACAAATTCTTACAAATGCCTTCAAATGCATGACTTCTCCGAAGTCAGAAGGTTGGGGTTGGGGTTTCGTTTTTTGCTACAAATGCATGACTTCTCCGAAGTCAGCAGGGTAGGGTTGGGGCTCGGTTTTTTCTACAAATGTTCGACTTCTCCGAAGTCGTTAGGGGTGGGTTGGGGTTTTCTACAAATGTTTGACCTCTCTGAGGTCATAAGGTTTTCCAATACGCCAATCTGCGACATTTTTATTTTTGGAGGAGAAGTTTATGCCTATGGCTATTTTCTCCACTGGTAAATGCAAGTATGGGGTTAAATATCCCCGATCTTGAATTTGTTGCAAGGCAATGTCAGCGCTTTCATCTAGTTTAAATTCGAGCGCGTATATTGTTTTATCTGTTTTTACGATGGCATCACAACGTCCTTTACTAGAATTGACTTCACTTTGTACATAAGTGCCCAACAAAGAGAAGGTCAAATGAACCAAGGCATGGTAGTGTAATTCGGTTGCTCCTTGCCAAAGCGGGTAGGGGATAGAGGCAAAAGAAGCATTGATCAGTTCAATTACGGCTTCTATATTTTGGTTGTTGAAGGCATTGCGCAACTGCAAAATAATAGGCAATGCTTCATTGGATGGGGTGTAGCGATAGGCAGCTAACAACAACTGCTCCAAACTGTCTTTTACTTCTTTATTGGGGTACTTCAATTGGCACCATCCTTCCGGAAGGTTTATTTGATCAATCGTGAGGTAGCCTGTTTGGAATAAAACCGTTTTAAAGTTTGGATTTTGTGGGTCGAATTCAGATAATCCTAATAAAGCGGTGTATTCGGTTTTATCCAGTTCAAATTTTTCAGCAGTCCGAATCAGTTCAACTAAAAAACTGGGTGTGCCGGTTTCGAACCAGAAATTGTTGAATTGCTGATTTTTAAAGAAGGATAGTATTGAAAATGGATTGTAGAGCCTGTCTTTTCCGCCCCAACTGTATCCATTGTACCATTGACGGATGGTATCTTTTAAATCTGTCTCGGAAGTGCTGTTGTTGGTAGCAATTTCAGCGATTTCCGCGCTAAAGTGCCGGTTCAGTTCTTCCTGGGTGATGCCGGTTATATCATGTAATGGGGCCGAGATCGTAATATCTTCCAGGTTATTGAGGTCGGAAAAAATACTGACTTTGGAAAACTTGCTTACGCCAGTGACCAGCATTAACCGAATATGCGGATCGGCATCTTTCAGGATGGAATAAAACTGTTTCAGGATGTCCTGGTTTTTTTCAGCCAGGTTGGGGTTTTCCAGGTTGTCGATGATGGATTTATCGTATTCATCCATCAAGATTACAACCGGGCCTGATTGCGCGGCTTTTTGAATGAGCTCGCTGAATCGGTTTTTTAAGGTTTGTTCGGTAAGTTGGATGCCGAGGTCTGTCCCGATGCGTTGTAATTCCTGGTTGAGTCCTTGGTAAAGGCCATTCGATTGATAATCGATTTGGCTCATTTTCAGGTGTATGACCGGGAGTTTTGTATTCCAATCCCAGTTGTTTTCGATCCAAAGTCCTTGAAAAAGCGCCTTGTCGCCAGAGAATAATTCCTTAATGGTTGAAACCAGCAGGGATTTTCCGAACCTGCGGGGGCGCGACAGGAAATAATAATGTCCAGTGGTTACCAATTGGTGTATCAGGCGGGTTTTGTCGATGTACACAAACCCTTCTTTCCGTAGTTTTCGGAAGTCCTGGATACCTATTGGGAATTTTTGCTTGGACAAATTTTTAGTGATGCGTTAAATGGTTCTGTAGAGAAGGGGTTCCATGTAGAGAGAGGGTTCCACGGAGAAGCTCGGAGGTACGGAGTTGCGCGGAGAAAACTCTGTGTAACTCCGTACCTCCGAGCTTCTCCGTGGAACCTTTTTTTCCCTCTAAAAGCGTTCCAATATTTTTATTGAAAGAAACCTAACACCCCATCCGTGATTTCTTTCAGGGTCGTTTCATCTAGTTCCGAGTGCATCGGCAATGAAACCACTGAAGCACACAACGCTTCCGTCACCGGATACCCTTCTGTAGGTCCATGCCAGGCCGCCGCGAATGCTTGTTGGCGGTAAAGGGGCACGGGGTAATAAATCATGGCCGGGATGCCTTTTTCCTGTAAGTAGGCTTTCAGGTTATCGCGTTGTCCATCGGCCACCTGAAGCGTGTACTGATGAAAGGCGTGGGTAGAATTGGGCTGCCGGGCCGGGATGGTTAGTTGCGGTATTTTGTTAAACACCGCATCGTAATATTCAGCCGCTTGGTTGCGGGCTGCATTATAGGTGTCGAGGTGGGGCAATTTCACATTTAAAATGGCCGCTTGAAAGGCATCTAAACGGGAATTCACACCGATCAGGTCGTGGTAATATTGCTTGGACTGGCCGTGGTTGGCGATCATGCGCGCTTGTGCCGCCAGATTTTCGTCGTTGGTCATGATGGCGCCACCGTCTCCGTAACATCCCAGGTTTTTGGAAGGGAAAAAGGAGGTGCAGCCGAAATGGCCCATTGCACCGGTTTTTTGCACGCTTCCATCCGCAAAGGTATAATCGGCGCCGATGGCCTGGGCATTGTCTTCAATGATGTACAGGTTGTGCTTTGCGGCTAAAGCCAGGATCGGCTCCATGTCGGCGCTTTGTCCGAACAGGTGCACAGGCACGATGGCTTTGGTGCGCGGGGTGATGTGGGGCGCGATTAAATCGGCCGTTATATTAAAGGTGTGGGGATCTACGTCGGTCATGACGGGTGTGAGTCCGAGTAGTCCGATTACTTCTGCGGTGGCCACGTAGGTAAACGCGGGTACGATGACTTCATCGCCGGGT
>CAIVGO010000354.1 GCA_903905445.1 uncultured Bacteroidota bacterium | reverse complement strand
GGGCTACCTCGATTCCTTTGGCGGATTGATCTTTTTGCTGCTCATTGGGAAATGGTTTCAGCAAAAAACCTGGAATACACTCTCTTTTGAACGCGATTATAAATCCTACTTCCCCGTGGCCGCCATGCTGAAAAACGGCACAGAGGAAACGTCCACCCCCGTCAACCGCCTGGTTCCGGGTGATATTATTGTGGTGCGCAGCCAGGAAATCATCCCGGCCGATGGGTTGCTGATTAAAGGTTCTGCTAAAATTGACTACAGTTTTGTGACCGGCGAATCGGACCCGGTACTCGTACACGCGGGCGAGCGTATTTTTGCGGGTGGCAAACAAACGGCCGAAAGCATCGAAATTTCCCTCACCAAACGCGTAGCCCAGAGTTACCTGACGCGTCTTTGGAATGACCAGGCCTTCAAACAAGCCGAAAAAGGCAAAATCAGCCGCCTTGCCGATCGCGCTGGACAAATTTTCTCCATCCTTATCCTGGCTTCCGGCCTTGGAGGATTTTTGTACTGGGCCCCCACCAGCATGGCCACGGCCATTAATGCTTTTACTGCGGTGATGATTGTGGCTTGCCCTTGTACCATCATTTTTTCTATTTCCTTTACGATGGGCAATATTTTGCGCATCCTGGGCCGCAACCAGTTTTATGTCAAAAACAGCGCGGTCATTGAAGCCCTCGCCGCCACCCAGGCGGTTATTTTTGACAAAACGGGCACCATTACCCAGGTGGCGCAGCAATCTTACCAATTTAAAGGGGCGGCTTTGAGTTTTTCGGATCAGGCCGCCATTAAAAGTTTGACCAAGCACTCGGCGCATCCATTGAGTCGGCGCTTGTACGCTTCCCTGCCAGCGTTGCCAACCCTTCCACCCGAGCATTTTGAGGAGTTGCCCGGCCTGGGTATTCAGGGGATGCTTCAAGGGCGACAGATTAAAATCGGTTCTGCTGAATTTGTGGGACAAAACGGCGGCGGTCAGGGTGTGTATTACGCCGTGGATGGGGTGGTGAAAGGTTATTTTGAGGTGAAAAGCCGGTACCGCGCCGGATTGAGCCAGGTTTTAGCCTTTTTCCGGAAAAAACGCTCGGTTTGGCTGCTTTCGGGCGACCAAAACCAAGAGGCGGCACAATTGGCCCCATATTTCCCGGATCCTGCGCACATGCAATTCAATCGCACGCCGCAGGACAAACTGAATTTTGTAAAAAACTTACAAGACAACGGCCAGGAAGTACTCATGATCGGCGATGGCCTGAACGATGCAGGCGCCTTGCAACAAAGCAATGTGGGCATCGTGTTGGCAGAAGATACCAACAACTTCACCCCGGCCTGCGATGGTATTGTGCATGCCGATGAATTTGATAAAATCCCGCAGTTTGTGCGTTTGGCGGAGTCGGGCGTGCGCATCGTGAAGCAGTCGTATGTGATCGCACTGGCGTACAATCTATTTGGGCTGACTTATGCCGTTACGGGACATCTTTCGCCTTTAATTGCCGCGATTTTGATGCCGGTTAGTTCGGTTTCGATTGTGTTGTTCGGGATTATTTCGGGGAATTTGCGGGCGCGTCGGTTGCGTTTGCGGTAGGGGCGGGTCGCGACCCGCCCGTACGGTACGCGACCTGACCGTACGGTGCGCGACCTGACCGTACGTCGGGTATGAACCCGACCGATGGGCCGCACCAGGTAGAACCTGGCGCGAGCGGTGGGCGGGTCGCGACCCGCCCCTACAATGCCCGCATGGGC
>CAIVGO010000353.1 GCA_903905445.1 uncultured Bacteroidota bacterium | reverse complement strand
CTCCATTTAATAAGGTAGTATCCAATAATAACCACAAAGGCTAATATCGTTAACCAGGTGTTTTCATGCAGCAGTTGGCGAATTTGTTCGTAGATATTCATTGGGAATCAGGTGGTTTTATTATTTAGGTAAATTGACTCATTGCAGGAACAAAAATAAAAAAAACACCCGTAACCTGACGCCATAAACAACATTTTACTTCGAAAATAAGGCTTATCGTTTCGAGCAAAATGTCATTTTATACAATCCATTGCAGAAAATAGCAATGTTACATAACGGGTTGCTTCCTTAACTTCTAGCGCATCGTTTTCTGAATGCCAGCCAAATCCTACCTGGCTTATACATGTCTGATAACCTGAAAGTGTGGCAATTTGGAAAATCGCAATTTCACCATCTGCATATCGGCCTAAAGTAGTGGAATCCATACCTTGGAATTCTTTAATACCAGCCTGACGCAAACTTTCCCAAATTTGTTGCCCCTTTTCGCTCGTGCATGTTCGATAATGCATCCCTACGGTATCCGATTTCAAAGGGAAGCGAATTCTGGCAGATGACCATGCTCCGTTATTTGCTTGTTTTACCACAAACACATCCGCTGAGTCGGCTAAACTATACCACACGCGCAATTGGAATGAATCCTGGCTAAATCTTACATCTTCCAGTCCCAACGATTTTTGATAGATGTAATAAGAGTTGAAGTGCTCCATAGGCCCAAACCTAATGATGTCTTGTGCCTTTAGGTCGGCAGCACTCGGCTTCGTATTGCAAGCAAATGCAAAGATTGATAGGGTGGAAACCAATGCCAATCTGATATACATTAGTATAAAAGTTATGATTAATTATTTTTCATAATAAATTGATTATCAATTTATTAAAATTATATTTCACTAATCGTCAAAAACCTTTTGCGCCCAAATGTTAGGATATACACCAAAAAAACAAATACCGGAAAAATCAAAATAAGTAAATACTCGAAGCCGAGAAATATTTTCAATAGAAAATGAAGTGCAATCACTCCGCCCGATACAGGCATCATCCAGTCGATCTGTTTTAAAACGCCCACATGGATTGTTTGGGTTTGATTTTCATCAAGTTCGACGATCAGATCAGGGCTACTGCACCAGTCAATTTTTGCAGTAACGGTGTGTTGTCCTTTAGCAACATTAAATGCTTTGGTTTCATTCGGGGAAATCGTTCCTACGGCTTCCCCATCTATCAAAATTTCATAATCCCTCCATCGGTTGGTGTAGGATTGCGCCCTTTGTACATTTATAATTGCCATGTGTGTAATGTTTTTAAAATGTATTAATTATAGTTATTTAAATGACATGATTCAATCAAAGCACTGTTTGAATTCCAGGATGAAACCAGTTTTTATGTTGAAAATAGTCCGAAGTATTCGGTAAAATCCTCCTAACTTGACCCAACAAACAACATTTCACTTCACAAAGATAAAAACCATTATGGAAAACAAAACATTCGAATCAATCAGCACCCATGGGGAGAACCTGTTGAACAAAGTAAAGGAACTGATTGCAGAAGGAAATATCCGGAAAATCAGTATCCACGACAAAGATGGCAAGGAATTGATGTCGTTTCCGCTTACTTATGGGGTAGTAGGTGTGGTTTTTGCGCCCGTTTTGGCCGCGGTAGGCGCGGTGGCTGCGCTGGTAGGGGATTGTACGATTTCAGTGGAGCGGGAAATCGTTTAAAAAAATGGGAGGTTTCCACAGGATTTTCGTTTTTTAACCATCGAAAATCCTAAAGAAACCTCCCACCCAACAAATTTATTGAATTACTTATCGTTCATTTTACGCTCCAGCCGATCCAAACGCGCTTTAAGTGCCTCGTTTTCTTTTTTGAGGGCATCAATTTGCGTTTGTTGTTCCTGAATGGCCTTGATCGCAATTACACCAAAACCGCTGTAGTTCAAGTTAAGGTAGCTGGTACTGCCGTCGCGGGCGGGCATTTCACCCACCAATTCCGGGAAATACTGCTTAACATCCTGGGCAAGAAAACCGATGGATGCTTTTGCGTCAGAAGCCTCCGAGTTGTAGCGGTATTGTTTTGCTTCTAAGTGCATAATTTTATTGAGCACGCCACCCGCCAATTCGATGATGTCTTTTTTCAGGCGCTGATCAGACGGGGTGTACAAACCATTGATGGCAAAAATACCAACCGGATTAACACCCGCCTGCTGATCGTTATACAGTGCAAGGGAGCCGTTGTTGTTGGTTACCCAAAATTCCCAGCTGTGGCTGTTGTTGTTGTTGAAAAAAGTAATGCCTTTATCGCCATGATAAAGCGTTGTTTTGGTTGAATTGCCGGAAGGAGATCCGATCTGAACCGATTGGTCGCCTTTTGCTGAAAATACCCGCAAAGTTTGTAATTGGGTTTTGGCAAAATCAATGGCAAATTCACCGGTATTACCACCGCCCTTCGACAAAACTGTCCAACTGCCGGTCAGGGAATTCGACATATTCATTCGAACAAAATCATTAGAGTTACCCTCCAGTTTGAGTGCTGGCGCCGCGCCGAGGCCCAACAAGCGTGCATCCCCATTCACATCCAAACGGAAAGTTGGCGCATCCAAGCCGATACCCACATTGCCTTTGCCCGTAATCAGCGACGGACCGCCACCAGAAGCATTGAAAAAACCACCAGCCCCAGTGCCCGTGTTTTCGGAATAAATAGCGGGTGCAGCATTGGTGGAACTAGCGGTAATGGCGGTTTCGGTACCCGCCAACACCTGCAGCTTACCAAAAGATCCTATCGCAGAGCCAACCAATACATTGCCTGTATTGGTATTGGAGATTTCGTTGCCATTGCCTGCCCAAAAGCCGCCACCGCCGCCACCTATTCCATTCAGGTTGACGGTATTGCCGTTGGAAATAGACAAATTGGTGCCATTCAAAGTAAGCGTTTGTAGTTCATTCGTCGGGTTGCTGTCGCCATCACCGGTGTTGTTGATGGTAAAATTGGGCGCAGAACCTGTAATACTGATGCCCGTGCCCGCTGCATAATTGTTGCCACTGCCGCCGCCGCTGGGAAGGGTAACCGTACCGCCGCCATTGGAGAGTGTCAACTGGGTGCCACTGAGCGAAATAGTTTGCAATTCATTGGTATTGCTCAAATCGCCCGTATTGTTTATGATAAAATTGGGCGCAGTACCACTAATATTGATACCGGTACCACTGCTGTAATTATCGCCCGTGCCGCTTGAATTATCGTTCGAAGGAATCCAAGTGCTGCCGTTCCATTTTAAGACCTGTCCGGCAGATGCGCCTTGTTGTGCAAGTGTGAGCGGACTCACGCCCGTACCACTTCCTGAAAGTGTAGCAGTACTTACGACTACTTGCGTTCCCCAGTTATCAGCAGCACCAGCGGCCTCGTTGGAAGGTGCCCAGTTGGTTCCGTTAAAGCGCAAAATCTGACCTGTGCCAGCCCCCATGTTGTTGATTTTCACGGCGGTAACTGCGCCATTGATCAGATTGTTGGTACCAACGGCGTTCGCAGCCAATTCGGTATTGGTCACCACGGCGGCTTTCAATTGTAAATTGCTAAACGGGCCAGTTACATCGCCATTGGCAATGGTGCTGGTGGTAATATCATCCAAATCATTCAAATCACCCGTATTGGTGACGGTAAAATCGGTGCCGTTCACCGTCACATTAATACCAGCGCCTTCCAACACATTCGCAGTGCCTGTTTGGTCATTGGCGGGCGTCCAGGTTGTGCCATTGAATTTCAAAACCTGTCCGCTGGTGGCGCTCATGGCGTTTATTTTCGTGCCCGTAATGGTTGCGTTTTTAATATTGGCATTTTCCACCGCATTGTCGGCCAATTCGGTGGTCGATACAACGTCCGCTTTTAATTGCAAATTAGCAAACAGGCCGGTCACATCGCCCCCTGCAGTGCTGGTAATGGTCAAATCATCGCCTGCATCCGTATCGCCGGAATTTTCAATGGTTTGATTGGGGGCTGTGCCGGTGATGTTGATTCCATTTCCGGCGGTTAAAACGGAGCCCGACAAATCGGTAGAAGGTGCCCAGGTGGTACCGTTCCATTTCAAAATTTGGCCATTGGAAGCGCCCATATTATCCAATTTAACCGCTGTAACAGCGCCCGCCGCAATTTTGCCGGTGGTTACAGCACTGCCTGCCAATTCGGTCGAACCAACTGCGTTTGCTTTAATTTGCAGGTTTGAAAATGCGCCACTGATATCACCGTCTGCGGTGCTGCTGGTGGTCAAATCGTCTGAGGCATTGGTGTCACCTGTATTCGTCAGGGTAAAATTGGTGCCATTTTGAGCCACCGTCAAGCCGGTGCTGCCCGTAATTCCGACGGTACCTGGCTGGGGTGTTGCAAAAACAACATTGGTGATCCGGCCCTGCGCATCAATTGTAAGCACCGGAATCTGGGTAGCGCTGCCATATACATTGGGTGCAACACCTGTATTGCTCAGGCTGATGGTTCCTGCGGTGGTAATTGGGCCGCCACTTAATCCAGTACCTGTGTTAATTTGGGTAACCGTTCCGCCATTGGTGCCGTTGGAAACTAAGTCATCGGAAGGCGTCCAGGTTGCGCCATTCCATTTTAGTACTTGTCCGGTTTGAGCCGATTGTTGCGCAAGGCCGATTGGATTACCGCCTGTACCGTTTCCGGCAATTGTAGGGTTGGTAACCACCGTTTGTGTTCCCCAATCATCGCCCGTACCACCCGTGCCGCCATTGGCAGCAAATTTGGAATACAAGGCAAATGGAACACTCATTAATTGAGAAGACCCCAATTCGTCAAATACATTGGGCGAAGTTTCGATGGATACATTGAGGTATTTGGCCCCGCCGCCCCAGTTGATGGTCGCAAAGGTGCCTTGCAACACGGTGCCTTGACCTACCACCAGGTTCACCAGACCAAATTGATTGGTAGTAGCGGTTTGTTTTTCCGTGTAAGCAACCGGACCGTTGGGGGCGCCGCTGCGGATAGTAAAAAGTAAGGTAACCGTTTGATTAACAAGCGGATCTCCGTTTGCATTGCGTACCGCACTTTGGTAGTTGAATCCCTCTGGAACCGATTGGGCCAATACGGGCGCTACTGCGCAGAGCGCAAGCAACAAGGCAAAACATAAACGTTGAGTCATGGAATAGCAGTTTTGGAATGGTATGGTATTATGTAGTGTTGTTCAAAAAAGCAGGTTGGACTTAAAGTCGAACCAAACGGTGGGTAGCGGTTGCTGTGCCCGATGCATTTGTCAATTGCAAGAAATAGATACCCGGCTGCCAGTCTGAACAATCCAATTTTGTTCCCGCTGGTTGGTCGAGCGTTCTGGATGTTAGCACCATGCGGCCCATCAGGTCGTACACCTGTGCGTACAGGCGCTCGCCTGCTTGTGGCTCAAAACGCACGGTTAAAAAATCAGTGGTAGGATTGGGGAATACCTCTATTCCCCATGGGGCCAACTCGATGTTATCGGTGGCCACTAATTTGCAAATTTCCGGCTGGTGAAAACCCTGGGTAAGGGTTTGGGTAGCGCTAGATAAGGTCAGGATAAACGGCTCGCCCACGGTATAGGAAAAATAGCGG
>CAIVGO010000352.1 GCA_903905445.1 uncultured Bacteroidota bacterium | reverse complement strand
CCAATGGTATTTTTTCCGCACGACCTCGCTAGAGGTCGAATATCTTACCCAAATGTTTCCGCTTTGATGGGTGTCAGGCAACTCAAACCGCGCCAAAAACATCTTGATATAACATAAAATTACCTTCCTATGCGCATCAAGTTTCTACTATACGTGCTTTTGCTGCTTCCTCTTACCATTTTTGCCCAGGTAAAATCCAGTCATGCCTGGGGAGATCGATTGCTGCTAGGCGTCCATTACGGGTTTGAAGAAGATTATGTTGGCGACCGCGACAACCAATATGAAGTGGCGCATTTTGCAGGGGCTAAAGCTGGAGTCTCCATCAACAGACAGCTATATGGAGGGATTCAAGCGCGTTTTATTAAGGCGCGCAACTTTGAAACATCCACGCAAAACTTTTATATGGCAGGAATATGGGGAAGGTATTATGTCATCCACCCGGTGCAAAAAGTATCTTCAAACCGATTTGGCCTCTTTTTGGAATCCGGGTTTATGCTTGGAAACTATGCTTTTGAAAACCGCAATTTCGTGGAGTATGCTTTTCGGCGACCCGGCAGCTGGTATATTCCGGCCGTTTTGGGGGCCGAATTCAGAGTTTGGAGCAACTTAACCCTAGAGGGAAGCTGCAATCTCTTCTACAACAATGGCGGGAGCTGGGACGATCAAGGCATCGCCTATCTGAGTTTGGGCTTAAATTGGCACTGGTAATCCGCAGCGCTCAAGCCTGCTTTAATCCCACACGAATGCGTAAATTCTATTGACGGGGCGACTTTTTCAGTCACCCCGCCAATAGAATTTACACCTTGCCACAAATTCTTGATAAAACCTTAAGCATCAATAAAATAGCGTGAAAAAGCAGGTGTTTTTATACCATGTAATTAATGATTTGGAGTTAATTTTGGCATTGTCACTTTTTTGCCTTGATGCAAAAAAGTAACCAAAAAAATCAAGGCTTTATTCAAATCCAACGATTTTGCTGCCATCTAAGGCGGGCTCCAATGGCGCAAAATCGGGATTTGAATAAGGCCGGAAGAAACCTCAACTAAAGATCTTAAAAAAGAAAAGGGCCTTGTCGGATTAATTCCGAATCACAATTTCCCCAGGTGCAATACCCACTGGAAAAGTGGCGATTTTTGTGCCGTTCGGTTGATAAATAGATACCGACCCAGGCGACGAAAAATCTTTCGGATCACTGCAATACAAATTGCCACTGACCGGATCACAAGCCAATCCATAAGAAGGTTGATCAACGATTTTAACGGGTGCGCCTGGTCCCGTGTAAGACCAAATTCCACCCGCTACATAATATAAGGTGTTGCCAGCAGGATTGGCGCACAAATCATCGGCACCCGGCAAGAGTTCAAATCCGTTGCCATTGGTGGTATTGGCCAGCCAGCCCGGGTAGGCATCGTAATTGGGTGCCGGACCATAACCGCCTTTGCAAATTACATACGGGGTGCCATTTAAAGCCGCAAAACCGCTGGGCGCACCGCGGAATTT
>CAIVGO010000351.1 GCA_903905445.1 uncultured Bacteroidota bacterium | reverse complement strand
TCCCCGGGTGAAGGGCACCACACAAAACGAACACATATTATCACAACCCCGCATGATGCTGATAAACGCTGTAATGCCATTCGATTCGAGTCGAACCGGATTAATATCGGCATACGTTTCTTCCCGACTCAGCAGCACATTAACCATTTTATCGCCTGCTTCAGCGCCACCAATCAAATTAGGTAAGTCTCGGTAGGCATCCGGGCCGACAACAATATCGACTAATTTTTCCTCCTCCAGGAATTTCTTTTTAAGTCGTTCAGCCATACAACCCAATACACCGACCATTGTTCCGGGGCGTTCCTTTTTAACCAACTCAAACACTTTCAAGCGTTTGCGCACGGTTTCTTCCGCTTTTTCACGGATAGAGCAGGTGTTAATCAGGATTAAATCGCTTTCCTCTATGTTTCGGGTAGGGTAGAAGCCCGCTTCGCCAAGGATAGACGCCACGATTTCGGAATCGCTGAAGTTCATTTGACAGCCATAGCTTTCAATATAAAAATGGCGTGCACCCGGCGCATGGGAAGTTTTCCAATGGTCTTTGAACAAAACATTGCCCTGTTGGGCTTCGTCTATCGTTTTAATACCTTCTAAGGTCGGATTCTGATCGTACATACTGTGTTTTTTTTGTATGGTTTTGAGGGCTGCAAAGATAAGGTAAATATTTGTTGCAGGTGCCATTTTGGCAGAAACATCCTAAATTCGGTAAATGTTGGCAAATGTTTGGACATCGTTAACAGCGTAAGTGTTTCACAGGAAGCGTGGTACCTATACATTTGCCCTATCATTTTTGAAAGACAATATTCAACCATCATTTAAACGGTATTCATCCGATGAAACAATTTCTCACATTACTCGCATTCGTGGTTTTCGGTACTTTTGTTGCAAACGCACAAAAACCAGCAGGTGGTCCAGTTATGACCCTCGAAAATACCACTGTTGATTACGGTGTAATCGAAAAAGGTGCTGATCCAATCCGCATTTTCAAATTTACCAACACAGGCAACGAGCCTTTGATCATCAAAACTGCAAAAGGTTCTTGCGGTTGCACGGTTCCTACTTACCCACAGGAGCCAATTATGCCAGGCGAAGCGAACAAAATTGAAGTTCGTTACGACACACAGCGCGTAGGTGCCTTTACTAAAACCGTTACCTTGACTACCAACGAAGGTGAGGCTACCCGTACTTTGACCATCAAAGGTGAAGTTAAAGCGCCTGCTACTCAAGAAAATGTTCCTGCTGGCACTGGTGGCTTGCACGGTGGCAAATAATTAGCGCCGATTGTTTTTGGTTTGACGATACGAGCCTGGCTGGAATTTCCAGTCAGGCTTTTTTATTATTTTTATTACTTTATTGTCCTGTTGCAACCTATTCGGATCGGTTGTTGTCTATAATATTACACTTTTGGTCTAAAATTACATTTGTCGTGTAAAAAAGTGCTAACTTTGTACTGGTTTAAGATAAATAGCCATGAAACAAAAACGATTACCCAAATCTTTGCTTCCTTTTGTAGCAGTTGTGAGTATGACTGCCTTTTTGTTTGTAAATGTCCATTCCGGCAATTCTACCCAAAATATCCTTTCTACCTCCGAAATCGCCCCTGCTCAGGTGGAACATGATGAGGATGAAAAAGCCTATGAGGTAAAGGTGCCTGACATTTCTTTATTAGGACGTGTACTCGATATTGCACAAAAATTGTTGCCTGTCGCCCATTAAATTGAATACCCCTTAACACATACAGCCATTTTGGTTGATTATTTTTATGTGTTATTATTTATTCATCTCTTTTTCTACATTTGCCGTTGAGCGTTCATCATCGTACACGTTTAACAACCCAAACAATGAGAAGAGAGATCCACACCTGGCACAGCCCGCGCCTGAACAAAAACATGGAAATTGCCATGTACGGGCATTTTGGTTTTGCCCTCCTGCTTTTACCTACTGCCGCTGCAGATTACCTAGAGTATGAGCGTTTTCAGATGTTAAATGTACTGGAACCGCTTATTGATGCAGGTAAAGTAAAGGTTTTTTCAATCAACAGCATCAATGCGGAAGCCTGGTTGAACAACCGGATGAATCCACGGCATAAAGCCATTCGCCACCAACAATTCAACGCATACGTTGAAAATGAGGTAGTTCCGTTCATTCGCACCCATACTAGCGAAAATACACCAATTATTACAACGGGCGCTTCTTTAGGGGCCTTGCATGCCGCAAACCTTTTCTTCCGCCGCCCCGATGTTTTCGCGGGCACCATTGCCATGTCGGGGGTGTACGATCTTACGGCATATACCAAAGGCTATTTTGATGAAGACGTGTATTTTAATTCGCCTTGTCATTATCTCCCTAAACTGGAAGATTCCTATTTACTGGAAAAATTGCGTCAGTCGGGCCATATTCACCTGCTTTCTGGCTCCGGTGATTACGAGGACCCGGATGCTGCACGCCGACTTTCCGGCATTCTGGCAGCAAAGGGCATTCCACATGAACTGGATATTTGGGGCACGGATATTAAACACGACTGGCCTACCTGGCGCTCCATGTTGCCTTATTACCTTTCTTCACGGTTCTAAAAAAGGATCTGTTTGCGTAAGTTTTTAGTTGTTTTTTTGTTCCTGAATCTCTTTTTTATGCAATCCAATGCCTGGGCTGCAAAGGTGGATACTTTGGAAATTTACAGTAATGCCATGCGCAAAGTAATTCGGTGCCTGGTGATTACGCCTTCCAACTACCAGCCAACGCAAAATCCATATCCGGTTTTGTACTTGTTGCATGGTTGGAGTGGCAACTATTCCAGTTGGCTTTCTGATGCGCCACAATTGGTACAACATGCGGATGCCCATCAAATGCTCATCGTTTGCCCCGATGGCGGTTATGATAGTTGGTATTTTGATAGCCCGGTTGATAGTACGGTGCAATATGAAACCCATGTAGCCAAAGAAGTAGTAACACAAATAGATTACTATTACCATACCATTGCTGCTCCAAAAGGGCGCGCCATTGCCGGACTCAGTATGGGCGGACATGGCGCGCTTTTTCTCGCGATTCGTCATCCGGAAGTGTTTGGTGCGGCAGGAAGTATGTGCGGTGGATTAGATTTGAGGCCTTTCAAGAAAAATGATTGGGATCTTAAAGATGTATTGGGCGACCCCAGAACCTTGGCCAATAACTGGGAGCAATTGTCGGTAGTTCCGCAACTGGATGCCCTCGAAAAACGCAATATGCCCTTGTGGATTGATTGTGGTTTAGACGATTTTTTCCTGGAGGTGAACCGTACGGCCCATCAAAAATTATTAGAATTGAACGTATCGCATACCTACACGGAACGTCCAGGCGAGCACAATGCCGCATATTGGGGCAGTGTAATTGATTACCAGGTGGTGTTTTTCCACAAATTTTTTACAAAAAACTAAGCACTAAAACGACGGATATCTACCTGCGAATCGAGTAAAGTGCCTTGTAACAAGTGCTGCGCAAAATGCTGCGCCCAATAGGGGGCCAACAAGGCTCCTTTGGTACCCAGGCCATTAAAAATGCCCAATTTGGGAAATTGTGGATGCGTGCCGATCAAAGGTCTGCGATCTTTAACGGTTGGTCTGATCGCAGCCAAGTGCGTTTCCACCTGATAAGGCGTTTTTAACATGTGCTCCAAATTATTTTTCAGCCATGCATGGCCTGTTGCACTGGGCAAGGCATCTGTAAAAGTCCACTCATTGGTGCTGCCTACCCAATATTTTCCCGGCTCTAACGGTGCAATGAGCGCCCCTTTTTTTAAGATTTCGGAAGATGGAAGCCCCTCATTCCCTTCCATGGTGATATGAAAGGCTTCCCCTTTGGTCACATTCCAGCCTAGATGTTGAAAAAGCGGGTGGCTATTACCGCGATAACCCTCACAAAACAGCAGGAGCTCAAAATCCGAAGCAAATTTGTCAAGATCTTGATAATCAAATCTTTGTTGGATAAGTCTGCCTGCCAATAACAATTGTTGTCGAAAAACGGGTAGCATGGTTTCAAATCTAACCCGAGCCGCATGGTGTATTACCCCAAAAAGATGATTCGGTTGCGCAAAAGGTTGCCATTGGCTGGTTTGTTCAGCATCGCTCAAGAAGTTTGAAAAATCGGGGGCGTGGCTGCGTAAGGACCAATTGTTGAGTTCTTCGGGTTGCTGCAACATCCTTTCAATGCGCAGATCTTGCCAGATTTGCACACCAAGTTGTGTTTCCAGTTGCAGGTAACACGCACGTGCATGCGCAAACAAGGTTTCAAACATCCAAGACTTGGCGAAACGTTTTCCGGTAACTGGATTAATGATCCCTGCGGCTACCTGTGAAGCACTCAAGGTTTGCTGATCTGGCGCATCCATCACGTACACATCTTGCCCCAGGCCTTGGAGGGTCCAAGCCAACACCGTACCGGCAATTCCTTGACCAACAATCAATATTTTTTTCAAAAAATTTTATTTGTAACGACGACGTACCAATTTAATAAAGTTTTTGGCAGCATCAATGCGTTTTTTATCCAACCAGCCGTAGCGAATCACGCAATTTTCTAGCAGGTAAATTTTAGCGTCTTCAAATTGAGCAAAACCATTCAAGGCGTTAATGGTTGCTTCAAACGTTTGACCATCGCTGGCAAACAGTTCACGGGTAAGCAACAGGCGGTCGTTGAGTGCAATGGCCCTTCTCAGATCTGCAATGGGCAAATCAGCCAGTTTATCAGAAAGTTCTTTGGCTTGTTTTTCTTCAAACAGGCCTTCTGCTTCGGGTGGGATACCGCCATGGGGTGCTGCCTTAGGTTGTTGGGCAGGTGGTTCGGGGGAATAGGGTGGGGCAGGCGCCGGTTTTTGTTCCACCACAGGTTGTACGGGAGGGGTTGCCGTTACCACAGGTTCGCGCGGGGTTGTGACGGCCGTCACAGGTGCAGGCGGGGGTGGGGGAGGCGGGGCTGGCGAAGGCGCATCTTGCTCAATGGGTTCGGGCATTTTTGCGATATTTTGACGGCGCGGAGGGGCGGGCTCCTTAGGCAATACCACGGTAGGCGTGACATCCGTCAAAACTGCATCGTATAGTTCGCGAACATAGGACAACATGATGTCCACATCAATTCGGACAATATTTTCAGGGTCTTTACTCATCCGCACAAATTCACGGTTGATTTTATCCAGGTAAATTTTAGTTTTCAGCAAATCCATTTCGAAGGCTGCGATTTAGTGTGTGTGGCTATAAAAGACTTGTTGCGAAGGATGGTAACAAGTCTAAAGATTATTTTCAACCGCGAATTTCACAAATTAAGCCAACTTTACCCATGAATTTTTTATTTTTTATCCAAAATTGATTTTCTTTCCTTTGCAAAGCCAAATAAAAGGCACCATTGCCTATGTTTCTCGAACCACATTTTAAGGGCCAGCGCTCGGGCTGGATTGAAGTTATTTGCGGATGTATGTTTTCGGGTAAAACCGAAGAATTGATTCGTCGACTAAAACGTGCCAAAATTGCGGAGATGAAAGTGGAAATTTTCAAACCCAAGGTTGACACCCGTTATGACGATAGCAGCATTGTTTCGCATGATACTTCGGCTGTTTTGGCAACTCCAGCCGATCATTCTTCGCGTCTGTTGCGGATTAGTGATGATGTTAAAGTGGTCGGGATTGACGAAGCACAGTTTTTTGATGCTGAGTTGCCCGATGTTTGCCAACAATTGGCGCTTAATGGGGTACGGGTCATTGTAGCAGGCCTTGATATGGATTACCGTGGAATCCCATTTGGTTCGATGCCGTATTTATTGGCCATCGCCGAATATGTGACCAAGGTGCATGCCATATGTGTGCATTGTGGCAACTTGGCCACCCATTCTTATCGTTTGGCAGACGGCGATTCGGTGGTGCTTTTGGGTGAAAAAGAACAATATGAGCCGCGTTGCCGGGCTTGCTACCAAATGGGCAATATATTACGTCTCAAATAATTCGAAATTGCGTGCATTTTACGGTAATGATCCCGGTGCGTCTGCTTACCTTTGCGGTTTCTTAAAAATAACCTTTCCGATATACTGGGCATGGACAACACAAAGCAATTACGTTCCGCACTGATTTCCGTTTATTCTAAAGATGGGCTGGAGCCTATTATCCGTCGTTTACACGCATTAGATGTAAAATTATACAGTACCGGTGGTACGCAGTCTTTTATTGAAAAACTGGGCATTCCGGTCACTGCGGTAGAAACCCTGACAGGCTACCCAAGCATCCTGGATGGGCGCGTGAAGACTTTGCACCCTGCTGTTTTTGGCGGTATTTTGGCGCGTCGGGCACCCGAACATTTGGCGCAATTGGAGCAATATCAGATTCCTGAGTTGGATTGTGTGATTGTAGATTTGTATCCATTCGAAGAAACCGTTGCTGCCACCAACGATGAAACAGAAATTATAGAAAAAATTGATATTGGGGGCGTTTCGCTGATTCGCGCAGCCGCTAAAAATTTCCAGGATGTGGTCGTGGTAGCATCTAAAGAAGAATATAAAATGTTTTTGGACGTCCTGCAAACAGGAGATGGGCAATTTTCGGAAGTTCAACGGAGGGAATTTGCCCGCCGCGCATTTAAAGTAAGTTCCAACTACGATATTGCCATTTTCAGTTGGTTTAATGAAGGCACCACAGATATTGCCTTTAAATACTCGATTCACCGTTCCGACATTTTGCGTTATGGTGAAAATCCGCACCAGGCAGGCGTGTTTTTTGGAGATTTTGAAAAGGTTTTTGACAAATTATCGGGCAAAGCGATCTCTTACAACAACCTGATTGATATTGATGCGGCCGTAGCTCTAATGCGTGAGTTTCAGTTGGGCAAACCTGCTTTTGCCATTTTAAAACACACCAACGCGTGTGGGGTAGCGCGGCGCAATACCTTGTTGGAGGCCTGGCAGGCTGCACTTGCCTGTGATTCCACTTCTGCCTTCGGTGGTATTTTTGTTACCAATACTAAGGTAGACCTCGCCACGGCCCAGGAAATCAATAAACTCTTTTACGAAGTGTTGATTGCGCCGGATTTTGACCAGGACGCTTTGGATTTGTTGCGTAAAAAAGAGCAACGTATTTTATTGAAAATCAAGTCGTTTGAAGTTCGTGCGCGCAGTTTCCGCAGCCTGTTAAATGGGGTAGTGGAGCAGGATACGGATTTGAAAACAGAAACAGAAGCCGATCTCAAAACGGTTACAGCACGCATTCCAACCCCGCAGGAAGTGGGCGAGTTGTTGTTTGCTGCCAAGTGTGCCAAGCACCTCAAATCTAACGCAATTGCACTCATTAAAGAGCGGCAGTTGATTGGCATGGGATGTGGACAACCTTCTCGGATAGATGCCCTAAAACAGGCCATTGAAAAGGCGCAGGCTTTCGGATTTGACCTGAACGGAGCGGTTATGGCTTCCGATGCGTTTTTCCCATTTCCCGATTGTATTGAAATTGCCCATGCAGCGGGTATTACAGCGGTTATTCAGCCGGGTGGCTCCATGAAAGACCAGGATAGCATTGATGCCTGCAACGAACGGGGCATGGCCATGGTGATGACAGGATTCCGGCATTTCAAACACTAAAACAGGCACTAAAGCGCAATACTAACTTGAAAATTAGCAAGAAACGCATGCAGGAAAAGGCAGCAGATATCCAAGTCATGCTGGAGCAGTTTTTTCCTGAAACCCCGGTGCCCCTCCATCACCAGGATGCCTATACCTTGTTGATTGCAGTGCTCTTATCGGCGCAATGTACCGATGAACGGGTCAACCAGATAACGCCCCTGTTGTTTGCCCGTGCCGATAATCCGTTGGATATGTTGAAGTTGAGTATTGAGGAGATTCGCGAAATCATCAAACCCTGTGGACTTTCACCTATGAAGTCGAAAGGGATTTGGGGCTTGTCGAAGATGATCGTGGAACTGCATGGCGGACAAGTACCAGCCTCTTTTGAAGCCTTGGAGGCCATGCCTTCCGTGGGGCATAAAACGGCGTCGGTGGTGATGTCGCAGGCTTTTGGGGTGCCTGCCTTTCCAGTGGATACCCATATTCATCGGTTGGCGATCCGTTGGGGATTGACCGAGGGCAAAAATGTCGAACAAACTGAGCGAGATTTGAAAGCGCTTTTCCCGGAGTCCAGTTGGAATAAATTACACCTGCAAATTATATTTTACGGTCGAAAATACTGTCCTGCGCGTGCACATGTCATCGAAAACTGCCCAATTTGCCTAAAATACAACCGCGAAAAAAAATAGGAGCTTACTCGCATTTCCGTTTGGACGCACTCACAATTTTATACACCATTTGAATTTCCGGATAAATGGGGGCGTTTTCTGGTTGCTCTAGACTGGCTTTCAACAAGTCTTCGGCGTGCTTAAATTGCCCTTGACTTATTGCATATTCGATATTGAACTGGTGTTCTTTTTGAAAATGTTCAAAAAGATGGGCATGTAAATCCTTAGAGGGCCTAAACACAAAGTACCAAAAGGCAATAGCCATTAAAGTTGCCAAAAAGCCACTCCCCAACAAGGCTTTAAATCCGAAACCGCCTTTCTGCAAGCGCAAAGATTCATAGTCGTGTTGTAATTGGTGCAATTCTTGTTGAAGCGCATTATTATCCTGCATCAACCGGTGGGTGCGATGTTCGGAGGTCGAAAAGGCTTTTTCAAGGGCCGCCAGGCGTTGCTGACAATCCAACAGCGGTGTTTGTTCTTGTGGATTTGGTTCCATTGTAATTGGGTTAAAAACTGCGTACTACAAAGGTAGGACTTCCGAAAGTGCAACACAAAATTTACATTTCAAGCCTTCTTTAAATATATGAAAGTTGACATTTTAGCAATTGGTATCCACCCCGATGATGTAGAATTGAGTGTGGCGGGTACCTTATTGCGGCATGCTGCAGCGGGAAAGACCTTTGGCATCCTTGATTTGAGCAAGGGTGAACTTGGTACCCGTGGAACTGCCGAAATTCGCGCTGCCGAAGCAGCAGCATCCGCCAAAATCCTGGGTGCCAGTTTTCGCAAAAGCCTGGATATTGCAGACGGGCTTTTTACCCACCATCCGGATAATTGGCTCAAAATTGTGGCTGGCATACGCGCTTGCAAGCCTGATATTGTCGTGTGTAATGCACCCGATGACCGTCATCCTGATCACGGACGTGCGGCTAAAATGACCTTGGATGCTTGTTTTTATGCGGGGTTAGAACGTATCGAAACCTGGGATGAAGCAGGTAATTTGCAGCAAAAATGGCGTCCGAGGGCGGTGTATCATTATATTCAGGACAAACAACTTGAACCTGATTTTGTGATTGACATTACCCCGTTTTATCCTAAAAAGATGGAGGCCATCATGGCGTTTAAGTCGCAATTTTACGATCCAAACGGCACGGCACCCAATACGCCCATTTCCGGCAAAGATTTTATCGACTTTATGGACGCAAAAATGCGGGTATTTGGTCGACCCATTCAGGTAGAATTTGCCGAAGGTTTTATCCACACCCGGACCTCAGGCGTCCAATCACTTTTTGATTTTATTTAAACGCCGGTATTAATATATAAAAGGTTGATTCACCTTATGCTTAGGAAGCATAAGGTGAATCGTACCCGAGGATACTTAACATCGAATCGGCACCTTGTTCCTGGAACACTTCCCAATCCACAAAATCACCATGGTAGTCACGGTTGATCAAAATATGCTTGGGAGATGGGATGAGGCAATGTTTTAGTCCACCGTAACCACTCAAGGCTTCCTGGTAAGCGCCGGTATGGAAAAATCCGAGGTAGAGTGGGCCTTCTTTATCATGGTCGTAGGAAGGCAGGTACACCTGGTTGTTGTGTGCTTCCGAGTTGTAATAATCGGCATTATCGCAGCTGATACCGCCGATATTAGCGCGTTGGTATTCATTATCCCAATGGTTGATGGGCAGCAGGATAAAACGCTCTTTGATACCCCAACTATCGGGCAGGGTATTAATCAAGGAGTTATCGAGCATGTACCATTCTTCAGAGTCGTTTTGCAACTTTTTACCGATTACGGAAAAAATAGTAGCACCACTTTCGCCCACGGTAAATTTTCCGAATTCTGAATAAATATCGGGTTCTGGTACACCTTCATCGTCGCAGGCTTCTTTGATCATGCGCACGATTTCGTTCACCATATAGGGGTAATCGAATTCGAAACCCAGAGAGTTGCGGATCGGCATACCGCCACCAATATTCAGCGCATTGAGGGTAGGGCATATTTTGCGCAACTGGCAATAGGTGCGGATGCCTTTTTTGAGTTCGCTCCAGTAATAAATACTGTCTTTAATGCCGGTATCGACAAAAAAGTGCAGCATTTTGAGTTCAAATTTGGGATTCGTTTCAATTTTTTCCTTGTAAAAGGTCAAAACCTGGCTTTGGCGAATGCCCAAACGGGAAGTATAAAACTCAAAGTTGGGTTCTTCCTCGGTGGCCATGCGCAGCCCGATCGTCATTTTAGGTTGCTTTACCAATTGGTTGTACAACTCCAATTCTTCCGGGTTATCGACAACCGGCAGTACTTTTTGGAAACCGGTATTGATCAGGCCTACAATCCGTTCAATGTATTGCAGCGGTTTATAGCCATTGTTGACGATCGTGATCCCTTTGTTGAGTTTGCCCAGTTTGTGCAAGCGCAACACCAGGTCAATGTCGAAAGCCGAAGACGTTTCAAGCCAGGTACCACTTTCGAGCACTTCATTGAGGACAAAAGCGAAATGCGAGCTTTTGGTGCAATAGCAGTAATAGTATTTGGCGTTGTAGTTATAGCGTTGAATGGCGTCGCGGAATAATTTGCGGGCCATTTGAATTTTCTCACCAATTTTTGGAAGATAGGTAAGTTTGAGTGGGGTTCCGTATTTTTGGATCAGTTCGTAAATATCGATCTCATTGAACAATAAACGATTGTTTTTGAGGCTGAATCCATCCTGTGGAAAGTCAAAAGTCTGGTTAACCAGGTCGTAGTAAGTGTTTTTCATTGAAAAACAGGTCGTTGTGCGAGCCCAAGTTTGGTTTGTGAACAATAGAAGACCGCAAATTTATATGCTTTTGAGGATATTGGCGGACTTGTTTTTGCATGAGCACGTTAAACCTAAAAATAAACGAAATGAAGATGATCCATGTGGCGGTGGTGGTCGCCGATTATGATGAAGCCTTGGCTTTTTACACCGAAAAGTTGGAATTTGAATTGGTGGAGGATACGCAATTGAGTGAAACCAAAAGATGGGTGGTCGTAAGGCCGCCTGGCTCGGAATGCGCGGTATTATTGGCCAAGGCTGCTAATCCATTGCAAATGAGCAGGGTAGGGGACCAGACGGGGGGAAGGGTATTTTTATTTTTGCAAACGGATGATTTTTGGACGGATCACGAGCGTTTGTGTACGGCGGGTGTTGAATTCGTGCGAGCACCGGAGGAGGCGGAATATGGAACGGTAGCGGTTTTCAGGGATTTGTATGGAAATTTATGGGATTTGATTTCGGCTGGGTAAAAATATAATTTTGGTGTAAATTTGCCTGTGAAAAAATCAAAAAATACGTAAGGTTTGCCTGTGAAAAAATCGGAAACTTATTTAAATCGGTCTATTGACCCTATTTTATTGGATTGGAAAACTTCGTTGGACCGAAAGCCCTTGCTGCTGCGTGGTGCGCGGCAGGTTGGAAAATCTTCGGCTATTCGTGCTTTGTCGGCTCATTTTGAGTATTATGTAGAGGTTAATTTTGAAGAAAACCGCTCCATCCATACCTTATTTGCGGGCGATTTGAATCCGCAGCAGATTTGTGAGAACTTATCGGCCGTATTGAATGTGCCGATCATCGCAGGTAAAACACTCTTGTTTTTTGATGAAATTCAAGCCTGTTTGCCAGCGATCTCTGCGCTTCGATTTTTTTATGAAAAAATGCCTGATTTACATGTGGTGGCTGCCGGCTCCTTGCTAGAATTTGCGTTGGATGAATTACCTTCTTATGGGGTAGGGCGGGTCCGTTCTTTGTTTGTTTATCCCTTTTCCTTTGATGAATTTTTATTAGCGATAGGGGAGGTGCATTTGCTCAAAATGAAGCAAAACGCCCATGTTCATGTTCCACTTCAAAGCATATTGCATGAAAAACTGCTCGATTTGTTTAAGAAATTTCTTCTGGTGGGTGGCATGCCAGAAGC
>CAIVGO010000350.1 GCA_903905445.1 uncultured Bacteroidota bacterium | reverse complement strand
TTGGCAGAAAAGACAGGCATTTCAGAATCGCACATTTTGCGTTGGGTGAACATGGCTGACTTGTTCCGCATCAAAGGCGTTGCCGAAGATTTCTCCGATCTGTTGGAAAAAGCGGGTGTAGATACCGTAAAAGAATTGCGCAACCGCGTTCCTGCCAATTTGCATGCGAAATTGGTAGAAGTAAACGAAGAAACAGGCCGCGCAGGTCGTATGCCGCGTTTGGACGAAGTAGAGAGCTGGGTGGAGCAGGCGAAAGAATTAGAACCAAAAGTTACGTACTAATTGGTGGATGCCCGGGCGCTTTGTTGCCTGGCATACGGATAACCTCGAATCAGTTGTTGTGGATGCAGCGGCTGGTTCGGGGGTTCCCCCGACTGAAGTCGGGGGTTAGTAGATGTACGCTGACCAAGTGCATCGGGAAAATGCCAGTTTTAGTCAGATTGATTTTATTTAATTTGCAGATCGCGTTATATTTTATATTTTTGTACTCGAAAGATTTCATAGAATTCCATCTGAAAACGTATTGATTTTTTATTTAATTTGCTTCCATGCGTTGCGTTGAGCAGCTGTGGTTTCCAGCTATACGATGATACATATGAAGTTGGGAAAGCAGGTGGTGAGTGCATAGTCCTTGCTTCACCAGTGGTTAAGTACGTCTGCAAGTAGTGGAAAATAAATTTGAACTAAAATTATTCCAGATATCCGACCTTAAGTGATTTGCTTAGGGTCGGCATTAACAACTAAATTTTATAAGATGAAAATCATTTCAACTTTTCTTCTATTGTTTACGGCTTGCATCCATTTGCAGGCCCAATTGCATTTATCCGCTGAAACAGCCGGAGGGATCAACTCCCCTAAAATAAAACATGATGGAACTCCTGCGCCAAATGACTTATATAATGGAGCCTTCTCTTACCGGTTTGGTATAGACTTAAGTTATCAGATCGGCACCCATTTTTGTATTGGAGCAAGGACTGGTTTTCAAAGTTTTGCCTATACCCAGCGTTCATTCACGGGTACTTTCCAGCAAACAGGGGTTATTGGAGGACTTTATGCCGGAATCCTTATTAAACGATTCCAATTTGATTTAGGTGGGGATTATACTTCAATTATAAATAAATCCTTTGCTGATCTTGAAGGTATTGCGAACCCAAACTTTTACACGGCTTCTTTGGGAGCATCTGTGCGTTTTGAAAAAATTCAACCTTTTTTTCGGTATTATCATGGAATTTCAGCTTATCATAAATATAAACTTGCATACCCAGGCTATCGATATTTGTATGTTCGAGAAATTCTGCTTGGCGTGGCTTTTCAGTTATTTTAAAAGTGTTATACGTTGCGCTGTATAGTTTTGGGATCTGCCTATTTGCCTTCCCGTCCATGTGATGCAGGGCGCGCAGTTACCGCGCACCAAAGGATCGTTTTGTTACAAAATGGCAAAGAAACCCGAGCTGTTTTTTAGCAGATGCGTTGATCAAAACTTTATATTTGCAAAGAAGTCAGATGTGATCCCACGTTGCGTTTGTCCTCCGACAATGATAAGTGAAGGTGCTCCTAACTTTGTGGTGCCGGAAACCGCCTGACTGCCGCAGCACACCGCAACTGGAATGGCACTTCCGTTAAGTTTTAAACCATTAAAATGAATGATATCAGAATTCATTCTAACCACGCAAACAATTTATGTTCGATTAAGCCTATTAATCAAACGTATGAAGATAAAATTTATCTTATATATTTGTTTGAAAATCTGTATAAGTTAACAGGATGTTTATATGTTGCGTTAAACCGACCTAATTACCCTAAGGGGCAATTTGCCAAAAGAT
>CAIVGO010000349.1 GCA_903905445.1 uncultured Bacteroidota bacterium | reverse complement strand
TGTAAATCCTGAAGGTCCACCACTTGATCCGTTGGAATAAAATAATCCAGCCCTGCTCCATCCGAATGAACCCCCAAATGCTGAACCGTACGCAAATATCGGTCCACAATATGTTCCTGCGGCATCCAATCTATACCCGTATTTACCAGCATCCATTTTTCCAGGTTTTTTTTCGGAAAAGCACGGCTTGGACGCCCCAAGGCCAGTTTAAGTCTTGCAGAGCGCAGGTTATGGTGCAGGTCGATTACCCAATCATATTGCTCCAGTTTTAAGGCTGGTAGTACTTCATCTATTTCTTTATCGAAGTGGTACACCTTATCGAGGTAGGGATTGGGTGTCAGGATGCCTTTGAATGCCGTTTTGGTTAAAAAATGCAATTCCGCACCCAGCTGCAGTTTTAGGCAGCGGATGACCGGCGTGGTGAGTATGATGTCGCCGATGGCACTGAAGCGGAGGAGGAGGAGTTTTTGAATGATGAATGATGAATGATGAATGATGAATTTATGCGTTACGACCCCAGCGGGGTCACATCTTTGTAGCAAAATGATGCCCAACGACCCAGTACGACCCCAGCGGGGTCGCATCTTTGTAGCAAAATGATGCCCAACGATCCATTACGACCCCAGCGGGGTCGCATCTTTGTTGATTTTTTGTTTAAAATCGTTCATTTGTTCTTGGCTGCCCAATACCACAATATGCAGGCCGGGACGCAGCAGCAGGCTGGGCAGTGGGTTCAATTCGTATTCGCCATTGGGTTGTCGCACACCGATGAGGGAGATGCGGGTATTTTGGAGTAGACCACTCTCTTGAATGGTTTTATTGCGGTATTGTAAGGCCAATGTTTCCACGGGCAGCTCTTCAAACACCACCTTATCCGTTCCGATGTTGGATAAAAGGTCGAAAAAGGCGACCACGTCGGGTTTTTCGATCAGGGTTGCCATGTAGTAGCCGCCGATGCGTTCGGGGACCACGGTATAATTGGCGCCAGCGCGTCGGAGTTTGGTTTCGTCGGCGGCAGAGTTTGCACGGCTGATGATGCGCAGGGAAGGGTTTACTTGTCGGGCCGATAGGGTAATAAAAAGGTTGTCGGCATCACTGGGGAGGGTAATGACCAGCGCATTGGCCTGTCGAATGCGCGCTTCTTCCAGCACCAGATCCTGGGTTGCATCGCCTTCAATAAACAAGTAATTATATTTTTCCTTGAGTAGTTCAATGCCTTCATGGTTGCTTTCGATCACCACAAAGGGTTTTCCCTGTTTCGACAATTCGTAGGTTACCTCGAGTGCGTGTCTGCCGAAGCCGCACACAATGATATGATTTTTGAGTTGCTGAATACTGCGGTGCATGCGATAATCTTTCAAAAGTTTGGTAAAGCCGCCTTCGGAAAAAATGCCCGTGATGGTAGAAACCGAATAGCCCAATAAGCCGAGGTTAAACAGAATTAAAACAGCTGCAAACAACCTGCCTCCTTGCCCCAATGGATGTATCTCGCCAAAACCAACTGTAGATAAGGTAATGACCGACATGTAAAATGCATCGAACCAAGGATAGTGTTCTAGCACCCGAAATCCGAGCATCCCCAGAAGCAACGACAAGATAATCAAGGTAATTGCCCAACGCAGGCGCAACACCACTTTGATGATCGCTTTATGTCGACTGGAAATGACCGCTCCTTTTTTAGGCAATTTGATAAAAAGGAAAAAGAACAAAAACCAGTTGATCCGCATACCTTATTTATTGCTGAGTACCAAATAGGCCCAAGGCTCCAAATTCAGGTTCATATCGCGGGTAACTTGCACCGTGCTGGGATCGAACACATTAATATAGGCACCCACCATATCATCACTTGGGCGCAGGGTTACATTTTTATGTTCTTTGCTCAGGTTCAAAATGACCACCACCCGTTCGCCGCCTGTTTCACGGGTAAAGGCGTAAATTTGATCATCCGCATTGGTGGGTATTTTCACCAGTGCACCGCCGTTTTTGCCGTTTTGCAGTGCTTTATTATGGTGTTTTACGGAACAAAGATTTTGGAAAAAGCGGGTTTTACCATAATCTTTCCATCGAATCGGGTCTTTTTCGAAAAAAGCGAGCCGCTGGGCCAGTCCGTCTTCCTGACCATTGTAGAGCATGGGGGTGCCTTGCCAGGTAAACATCAACACATTAAATACATCGGCGGCGGGACCATACAAGTCTTGTTCGGTACCCGACCAGGTGTTTTCATCGTGGTTTTGGGTAAAATACAATTGGTAATAGCCTTCCGGGTAATATTGGTTAAGGAAAGTCAACAGGGTATCCAAGGACTGCGCATTTTGCTTGCCGTTGGCAATATCGCGGGTGACATCCTTCCATTTCCAGCCATAATTTGCATTAAAACAAGTATTGAAATGCCCTGGTTCGTCTTGCCATTCTGAAAGCATAAACATGGGTTTTACGGAATCGAGCGCAGGCCGCACTTCTGCCCAGAAGTCATTGGGAACCAAACCAGCCATATCGACCCTAAACCCATCAATATCACAAGTTTTGATCCAATATTGCATGGCCGCAATCATCGCTTTACGCAATTCGGGCTGGTTGTAATCGAGGTCGGCAGTATCATCCCAATCGGTGGGTTGGCCGTGTTCGTTGAGTGCCGTGGTAAATTCCCCATTTATTTTGGTATAGTACTCCGGGTGTTCCTGCATCCACACAGCATCCCAGGCGGTATGATTGGGCACCCAGTCCATAATCACCCGAATACCCTGTTGGTGTGCATCCGATATTAAGGCCTGTAAATCGGCTAAATTGCCATAATCGGGGTTAATGGCGTAATAATCCTGCACCGAATATGGGCTGCCGAGTCCGCCTTTTCGGCGCAATTTGCCAATTGGATGGATGGGCATGAGCCAAAGCACATCTACGCCGAGGTCATGCAGGCGTGGGAGCGCGTTACGCACCCCCGCGAAGTTGCCTTCCGGCGAAAACTGGCGCACATTGCACTCGTATAAAACAGCATTTTTAGCCCATTCAGGTTGGGACAGGCGACCGGCACTTGCATGGTTTTGCACAGCGGAAGGATTGGAGGGCGATTGGCAGCCGACGGCCCAAAAGAGCAGTGCGAGCAGCGGAAAAAAGAAAGGATGGTGCATAAACATGGTAGATAAAATGCTTTATTTCAACCAGGGCGGCGTGGGTTCGTTGTCCATACGCACCTGGATACCGGTAAAATTAAGTTCGGTATTGCCTTTCCAAACCATGCGAAAACCGCGTTCCTGGGTAGCCCAAGTATTGTTGAACCAAGGGTCCGTACAGGACAAATAGGTTTCCTTTTTAATATCATCCCAGGCCCAATGTCCGTTGCCCACTTCTTTACCTTCCACATATATTTTAAACGTTTGGTCTTCTGCAAAGCGCAGCCATTTTCCAATAAAATACACATGAACGGTTGTGTCAGAGGGTTGGTAGGCCATTTTGGGCGTCCACCATCCGGTCGACATAAATGCCCGGCGGCTGGTGGTGGGTTTTTTAACCGTATCCCAAGGCACGTCTACATGGCTCGGAACGGATTTAGACTGGTAGGTGTAAGCCGAATTCGGATTATCGCCTTTGATTACCTTGGATGCTTTCCAAGGCAGGCCACTTTGTTCTGCCGCCGGAGCTTGCGCCGTTTCAGGTGCCGGCTCTGGTGTTTTTTGAATATTTTTACACGTAATATAGGCCATTAAAACAACTACGATGGCCAATAGGAGGTTCCATTTCATGGTTTTGCTCATTGTATTGGTATTAAACTGATTGACTCAAAGAAAACTCCATCTGCTCCAACAATCCAGCCAAAGTTAAGTCTTCAAATCCGCTGATGGTTAAATTTGCATGCGATAAGTCGGCTTTTAGACCAACGCCAATGGTTGGGAAGCCGCCGCGCCTTGCTGCTTCAATACCCGAGGGCATGTCTTCAAAAACCAGGCAAGCGCTGGCAGGTAAATGCAACGCGCTGGCCGTTTGTAAATAGCAATCCGGATCGGGTTTTGGTTTCCGGTAGGTACTGCCGTCCATCACCAATTTAACATATGGTTCAAGTTGCAAGGTGTGTATAACGGCTTTTGCATTGCGCGAACCCGAAGCTACTGCAGCCAGCATGCCGGTTTGTTGCAAATTTTGCAAAAAAGACAAAACGCCCGGCAATACTTCTTCGGGTTGCATTTGCAATAAACAAGCCAAATACCAATTGTTTTTCACGTCTGCCCAATGCAGTTTTTCTGCTTCCGTCATATACACTTGTCCCCAGCGCAACACTTCCTCCATACTTTCCATCCGACTCAATCCGCGCAAGGTTTCGTGTTGTGTTTCCGAAAAATCAAACCCCAGTTCGTTGGCCAACCGACGCCATGCCACATAATGATACCGTACCGTATCAACAATAACCCCGTCGAGGTTCAAAATGCACGCTTTTATTCCCATAAATGGTTTAACAAATTTAAGCGGCGAAATTAAGAGAATTAAACCTTCCGTTTGTCCATTTGTTATCTTTGCCCGCTTAAATTTAACTACCACCCGTGACGAAAGACATTTTAACGCAACTTACCGAGGCTGCCCGCAAGCGCATCTTGATTATTGATGGTGCCATGGGTACCATGATTCAGCAGTACCACCTGTCGGAAAAAGATTTCAGAGGAACCCGTTTTACCGAACACCATAAAGATTTACAGGGTAACAACGATTTGTTGTGCCTTACGCGTCCAGATGTGGTTGAGGCGATTCACCGTGCTTATTTGGATGCCGGTGCCGATATTGTTGAAACCAACACTTTTAGCAGCACCAGCATTGCCCAGGCCGATTATGATTTGCAAGCGCTTGCTTATGAGCTCAATGTGGAGTCGGCGCGTATTGCGCGTTTGGCCGCCGATGATTTTACCCGGCAGCAACCCGACAAGCCGCGCTTTGTGGCGGGTGCCATTGGTCCCCTCAATAAAACCTTGAGCCTTTCGCCCGATGTGAACAACCCGGGCTACCGGGCTTTGACCTTTGATGAAGCCCGCGATGCTTATGCCGAGCAGGTACGGGGCCTGATGGATGGCGGGGCACATATATTATTGGTAGAAACCATTTTTGATACCCTCAATTGCAAGGCGGCCTTGTACGCCATCGAAATGGTTTTTGAAGAAAGAAACCTGCGCCTGCCCATTATGATTTCGGGCACGATTACGGATGCATCGGGACGTACCTTGAGTGGACAAACGGTGGAAGCGTTTTGGATTTCTGTGAAACATGCGCGTCCGTTTTCGGTTGGACTCAATTGTGCCTTAGGTGCCAAAGAGATGCGCCCGCACCTGGAAGCCCTGGCTAAAATTGCCAATTGTTATGTGAGTGCTTATCCCAATGCAGGTTTGCCCAACGAATTTGGTGAATACGACCAGACGCCGCACGAAATGTGCAGTTTTGTTGAAGAATTTGCCAGTTCCGGTTTTGTCAATATTACCGGTGGCTGTTGTGGTACAACCCCCGCCCACATTGCAGACATTGCCCAGCATGTAGCGCATATTACCCCGCGTCAACCACAAACATCTTCACCTTATAGTATGTACAGTGGTCTGGAACCTTTGATCGTACGCGAGGAAACCAATTTTATCAATATTGGCGAACGCACGAATGTGACGGGCAGCAGCAAATTTGCCGGTTTGATTCGGGAGGGCAAATACAGCGATGCCCTGAGTGTGGCGCGCCAGCAAGTGGAAGGCGGCGCACAAATTATTGATGTAAACATGGATGAAGGCTTGCTGGATTCGGAAAAAGCCATGGTGGAATTTTTGAATCTGATGGCCGCCGAACCGGATATTGCCCGGGTACCTGTGATGGTCGATTCTTCCAAATTCAGTGTGATTGAAGCAGGATTAAAATGTTTGCAGGGAAAGAGTATTGTCAATTCCATCTCGATGAAAGAGGGCGAGGCCGAATTTATCCGCCAGGCCAATATTTGCCGAAAATACGGCGCTGCGGTGGTGGTCATGGCATTTGACGAACAAGGTCAGGCGGACACCATTGAGCGCAAAGTGAGTATTTGCCAAAAAGCCTATCAAATTTTGACCGAACAGGTGGGATTTGATCCGTCGGACATCATTTTTGACCCAAATATTTTTGCGGTAGCCACCGGTATCGAAGAACACAATGCATACGGCATCAACTTTATAGAGGCTACCCGCCAGATTAAACAATTGTGTCCGGGTGCGAAAATCAGTGGCGGGGTGAGCAACCTGTCCTTCTCGTTCCGCGGCAACAACCACGTGCGCGAGGCCATGCACGCTGCCTTTTTGTACCATGCAATTCAGGCCGGTATGGATATGGGAATTGTGAATGCGGGTATGATTGAGGTGTATGAAAACATTCCGAAAGACTTGCTGGTGCGTATTGAAGATGTGATTTTTAATCGGAATGAAAACGCAACCGAGGAATTGGTCAAATTTGCCGAGCAGGTAAAAGGCAGTGGCGGGAAAGCGGTAGGTGAAGACCTCAGTTGGCGCGAAAGCAATGTGCAACAACGTATTACGCATGCACTGGTAAAAGGCATTGATAAGTTTATTGAAATTGACATAGAAGAATGCCGCCATTTATATCCTGCTCCTTTGCAAGTAATTGAAGGTCCACTGATGGATGGAATGAACGTGGTAGGTGATTTGTTTGGCGCCGGTAAAATGTTTTTGCCGCAGGTGGTAAAAAGCGCCCGTGTGATGAAAAAGGCGGTAAATTATCTGACGCCCTTTATTGAGGCGGCCAAAGGTGGCGTGGTGGAAGCGAAGGGCAAAATTTTGCTGGCTACCGTAAAAGGTGATGTACACGATATTGGTAAAAACATTGTAGGCGTTGTACTGGCCTGCAACAATTACGATATTGTCGATTTGGGGGTTATGGTTTCTGCCGACCGTATTTTAACAGCCGCCAGAGAACACAACGTGGATATTATCGGCTTGTCGGGACTGATTACGCCGTCGCTGGATGAAATGGTGCACATGGCCAAAGAAATGCAACGCCAGGGCTTCAATTTACCCCTATTAATTGGGGGGGCTACCACGTCTAAGACCCATACAGCGGTAAAAATTGAACCGCAATATGATCGCGCGCCCGTTGTACACGTGCTCGATGCGAGTCGCAGTGTAGCGGTAGTGAGTTCCTTGCTAACCAAAAACGAACAAGAGCACCATGCTTTTATACATACC
>CAIVGO010000348.1 GCA_903905445.1 uncultured Bacteroidota bacterium | reverse complement strand
TATTCACCGAATTGGTCGTACGGGTCGTGCCGATAGTATTGGCGCATCAATTACGTTTGTTTCGCCGCTTGAAATTGAATATTTGGAGGCGATTGAGCAATTGATGCGCAAAGAAATTCCTATGGTCGAAATACCGGAGGGTGTCGAGATGACCGACGAACTCACACCAGAGGAATTGCCGGGTGAAGTTGGGAAGAACATTCAACGCTTTGCCAGGATTGCACCACCGGCAGGCGCCTTCCATGAAAAGAAAGGAAAAAATAAAAAAGTAAATTTGGGGAATAAAACCAAGCACTTGCGGGATATGAAGTATAAAAAACCGATCAAAAAGGCCCCAAAACGCAAGTAGAATTTAACAAATATAATTTAACTCCATAACTAGCATAAATATGCGGTTGTAGGGGTTAAAAAATAAATTGATCTTTACGCAAAAAGCTTATTAATGGAAACAATCCCCCCTTTGTCACAGCCAATTAAAGTTATTATTTTTGACGATAGCCCGGATATTCGCGAAGGATTTACAAGTTTATTTAAATTTTATGATGACATTGACGTCATCGGAACTTATCCTGATGCACGGAACGTTGAGCAAATCGTAAAAACAATGAAACCAAAGGTGATTTTAATGGATATTGATATGCCAGGAATCACCGGAATTGAAGCAACGGCTTTAGCCAAACATGTTGCGCCTGAAACGGAAGTGGTCATCTTGTCGCAATTAAATGACGATAGTAATATATTTGAAGCCATAAAAGCAGGTGCTACAGGCTACTTGCTCAAAGGCTCGGATACGGATAAGGTGGTTAGTGCTATCCGAATTGTTGCAAATGGAGGGTCGCCCATGAATGCTTTTGTTGCCCGTCAAACCTTGGATAGTTTCCGGAGATCTATGACGCAGATTTCTTCGTCGGAACAAACCGTCAGTTTGAGCGACCGTGAAAAAGAAGTGCTGGAATGTATGTGTGAAGGAATGACCTACAAGGAAATTGCAACGAAATTGAATATTGCAATTGATACCGTACGCAGTCATACGCGAAAAATCTACGAAAAACTTCAGGTGCGCTCTAAAACAGAAGCCGTCCTGGTCGCGATTCGGAAAAAATTAATCTAAGTTGTTTGAAATCATCACCCTTTCAATATTCTATACTATGTTAATTCAAAAAGATCAAGTAATTATCGTGAACGCCAATCCAACGCCATCAGACCTGGTAGTACCTGCCACGTTTGTTGATTTGGATTTGGGTGCACTCCAGGCTCAAGCCGACTACCATGCCCTCCGTGAAATCATCATAGAAATTGATGACACTGGTGCGTTGCATGGCGCCGCGGCTGTTACAAGCACCGGTACTGTGCTTAATTTCATCGCCTTGCCTAATCCTCCATGGGGCCATGGAAGACCTCCAAGAAGAGGAGTTACCATCGCTGATTATTTGGCAGGATAAAAAGCATGAAACATACAACGGCTGTATTGCTACTCTTGTTTACGCTAAGCGGTACTGCTCAGGGTCAGTTGCGTGAAAATATGTATTTTCACCAACTGACCCAACAAAAAGGCTTGCTTCAAGAATATAATTGGTTTGTATTTACAGATTCCAAAGGACTTGTCTGGATTAGTTCGACCCATGGTTTGGCACGTTTTGATGGTATACAGACGAAATCATACTTACCGAATGCGCGCGACACAAATGCCTTAAAGGGTATTCACGTCATGGGCGATTTTGCGGAAAGCGCTGATGGAAATATATGGTTTGCTGCCGACAATTATTTATGTCAATATGTACGAAAAAAAGACAATTTTACGCATTTCCAGGCACATGATGCGCAGGGCAAACCGCTAACAGGTTATTACCGGCTCCTAACACAGGATTCCGATGGCAATCTTTGGGTTATGGTTGATGATCAACATATTGGAAGCCCTGTTTATAAATTTCATATTGACCCAATAACTGGCAAGTTTGAATTTCAATGGGTTTGTGATATGGGTATTTCAGCCAATCGCTGTTATGCCATTAAAAACAAGGGACAGGTTGCCGCACTTTTTGCATTTCAATATGATGAAAATATTGGATACCTACAGCATATCTTACCTTCCCCAGAAGCGGCTGAGCCCATTTACTTCAAATTGCCGAACCAAGTAAAAAATGACACGCTGCTTGATGCCCTGGATTTGAACAATGGCCGTTTTTATGCATTGACTGACGGTGGCCTGTTTTTGATCGACCTTAAAACCTCCTCCCCTCAATGTGTTTTTACAGAAAAAAACATTACCTGTATCACCAATGACGCAAACGGATTACTCTACTTGGGCACTGACTACGGACAGGTTATTCAAATAAACCCGGAACAACAGTATAAAGTAGTCCAACAATTTCAGACAAAGCAGCAGGATATGCACAATGGTGCATTTATCTCCCATTTATACATTGATCCCGACGCTACCCTATGGATCAGCTATTTTTACACCGGTGTTGCGTGGGTAAATTTGCACAAAACAAAGTTTCATATCCTTAAGCAAAAAGAAGATGATAATGTCATTGCACTTTTGCGGGATGGCAAAGGGCAAGTTTGGGGTATTCAAGGCCGATCTCTTTTAAAATTTAATAACACTGGAAAAATATCCGCTTCGTACCTAGCCCCAAATTGCGATTATGAATTTGAAAAAATATGCATGGTTGACCAACACACGATTGGGCTCCTCTCGTACGGTGAAATCTATACTTTTGACATCGTACATCATCGTTTCAACCAGGTTGACCGTTTTTCATCAGAGAAAAGAGGATTCTTAGATGTTGGTGTGCTAGACAGGCAAACCTTGCTGGCAGGAACGTATAGCGGACTTTTTTTGTATACAAACCAAGGCAATGGCAAATATACGAATCGTCGACTGCCCGGTTTTTCTGAATCACGGATCTACACAGATCTTTACCGTGACCAAAATGGCCGGGTTTATATTTATCAGGAGGCAACAGAATTACTGATTTTCGATTATGTCCAGGGGCAATTAAATCAGCTGGGCGCCCCCATTCAATTCAAAGCAGATATTACATCCTGGGCAGAAGATGCTAATTTTGTTTGGGCCGGCACCAACTTAGGATTGCTGCAGATTGATAAACAAAACCAGCATTATCGCTTTTTTACCAAAAGTGACGGATTGCCCGGCCTAAGTGTTTCAAATTTGGTGATTGATCCAGCGGATGGCATCTGGATGCATGTAAATAGCAGGCTAGTCTATTTTAAAGATGGTCGGGTGCGGATTTATAGTAAAGCCGATGGAGTCTCTGAATCCATGTTTACAACGGGCAGTTCTACCATGGATGCGCGCGCAGCATTATGGACCATTGCCCAGGAGGGATTGATCGTTGCCAAAAGCAATGCTACTGTATCACTCAAAAGCAAGGCAAAAGTGTTCGTGGATGCCATTTTGATCAACGAACAAGTTGATTCTACCTTGCGTTGCGTCTTAACAGGCAATACCAACCCCGATGATATTCAAAAAATTATAATACCTTTTGACAAGCGCAATCTGAAAATCAGCTTTTTAGCGCTGGATTATGCAGATCCCGAGAACAATTACCTTGAATATCAAATAGTTAATGCAGATACAACCTGGATTCGAACATCCAATCCTGGATTTGCACGATTCTTGGGCGTACAAGAAGGTAATTATACCTTGCGCATTCGGGCATACAATTCGGATGGAATATCGAGCAGCGCCTCAAAAGAGATTACCATCATCATACAGCCGCCGTTTGAAAGATCCCCTTTGTATTACCTTATATGGACTGTTATAATTATTGGCGTGGTGGTCGGTTTTTTTTACTACCAGCGCTATCAAGAACGTAAAATTCAGGCCATACGGCAGCAAATAGCCGATGACTTACACGATGAAGTCGGGTCAGTATTGACCGGAATTCATATGTTTAGTGAATCCTTAAAAAGAATGATTAGCATTCAGGATCGGGAGGCGAATTACCTTTTAGGAAGGATTGGGACCAATGCACAAAAAACCCTCAGTTCCTTTCGCGATATTGTTTGGGCGATTAATCCCAAGTATGACCGCCTGGAACAATTGGTGTATCGAATGCGCCTGGTCGTTTCCGAAACCAGTGATGCCTCTAATATTAAATGTAGTTTCGATACGTCAATTATAGGGCAGGCGCAAACTAAACTCAACCCTAAAATACGGCATAATATATTTTTGATCTTTAAAGAAGCACTCAATAATGCCGTTAAATACAGTAAAGCAACTAAAATTGATATTAAACTCGAAGTAAACGACCGCAACCTAACCTTAGAAGTTACGGATAATGGTCAAGGATTTGACATGGAGGCACCACCAAGTGGCAATGGTTTGTCTAATCTTAAAAAAAGGGCATTAGCGTTAAACGGTATATTCAAATTCAACAGTACCTTAGGCAAAGGCACCCAACTCTTCCTTCAAATTTCCCTGAAATTGCGCCGCCTCGCATAAATATGCTATAGACCGTAAGATTATCCTACTAATTAGGTTAAATAACGCATACATAGACTATTTCATCGTATTTCTGAGCCCTGTACCTTTGTAATGTAAAAAGTTACATTGAAAGACAGACTCAAGCATTCCCCTTGTTGAGCAAAATAACCGGACCCCAATTAACCAGACTCCAATTAACCAAACCATAGGCTCCAAACCATAGACTCCAAACCATAGGCCCCAACCTGCCTCCCCTTAAAACTACCCTGTTTTAATTTACGCGGCTAATAAATCCCTTTCTAGCTAGTTTCAAAGTAAGCGGCTAATTGACCTTAATAATTTGCGAAAACCATGTAAAAAGCGGGAGCATTGTTTGCTCCCGCTTTTTAGGGCAGGGCCTTTTTCATCAACCAGTCCGGCTGCGGGTCCTCTCCTACCCAAAAGATTTCCACTCCGAATATGTCATATCCATTGCGCTTGTAAAAATCTACCGAACGCGGCGATTTTTGCCAGACACTCAACCAAATCCATTCCGAATCGGCATTTCTGGCCTCCTTTTCCGCAAATAACAACATAGCAGCACCTAACCCTTTGCTTTGGTAATCTGACAATACATACACCCGTTCAATTTGTGTACATCGCTCCGTTTCCAGGGTTTCAACCGGCTTGTTAAAATTCAATTTTAAATAAGCGGCCAAGGTATTTTCCCAATACACCAGATAGAAAGCCACATTCGGCTGGGCCATTTCATTCGCCAATTTTTCCAACGTAAAGGCCTGTTCACAATAGCGTTCAAATTCTATCGGATGGTTGTCGGCCTGCCAGGCGACACGAAACGTTTCCTCCGCAATTTGACGTAATTGCGGCAAATCTTCAGGTAATGCGCGGTAAATGTGCATAGGTTGAAAAAATTGCATAAAAAAAGACCCTTCAAGCATCTAAGCTGAAAAGTCTTTTAACTGTTGTAGTCCCGAGTGGGATCGAACCACTATCAGAGGTACCGGAAACCTCCATTCTATCCGTTGAACTACGGGACCGAGTTGAATAATGCCTTCTTGCGAAAATTAGGCGGCTGCAAAGATACAGGAATTTTTGATTATTGAAAAGTAAACGAACTTTGAACTTTTAAAAGTTCCGCATCTATCCAGTTTTTTGCCGATTGCATCAAGGCCAACCCGTCTGTATCCTGCATTGGACTGCCGTAGTGCACATGTACATGTATTTCTTTCTCCCCAAAACGGCGGATAAAATGCGCTAAAAAAGAATCTGTATCAATCCAATAATCCGCAGGATTCTGGTATTCAATCATCACAGGTATAACCGGAAACCCAATGCGAGCCGCCAATAAAAAACTACCCGGCCGAAAATCAACCGTAGAGGGCTTCGCATGGGTCGTTCCTTCTGGAAACAATAGGATCGGCATGCCTGCTTGCAATTGCTCCCCGATTCCATCCAGAATTATCTTTCTACTGCCTGTGTTTTCACGTTTTAAAAACAACACCCCCGAAATGCGCGCACAATACCCCAGTATTGGCCAATTGGCCACCTCCGCTTT
>CAIVGO010000347.1 GCA_903905445.1 uncultured Bacteroidota bacterium | reverse complement strand
GGCGAACGGTATATTTTAAACAGCGAAAATGCCTCTTTTCGGCGTTTGTTCGACCTGATTGGTGCTTCGATTGATAAAAAACCGCCGTTTATTCCAGTCAGTCCGCTGCTGGCAGAAGTGGCCTGGCGGGTAGAGTGGCTGAAAGAAAAAATATTGGGCGCGGAGCCGATGGTTACCAAAGAAGCCGCGCGCAGCAGTGTGTCGAAGTATTTTTACACCAGCGATAAGTCCAAAACGGTATTTGATTTTACGTATCGGAGTTTGGAGACTACGATTCGGGAGACGGGGGCGCAGTTTTTGGAGGCAAAGCAGGAGGGGTTTAAGGCTATGGTGTTGGAGGGGTTTTAATAAGCAACCTTCTCCAAAAACAACCCAGAAGGCGGCGCCGTATACTTCGACGGCTCCTTCGTATAAGTTTCCATATACCCTTCCAAAGTTTCGAGCGACATACGGCCGCGGCCCACTTCCACCAGTACTCCGGTGAGGCGGCGCACCATTTTCCACAAAAAATGCGAGCCAATAAAGTGGATATAGATGCGCTGGGCATCGTCGATGATTTCTACTTTGGTTAAATCGACCATGGTAGACTGACCTTCTTTCTCGGTATCGCCGAAAGAACGGAAATCGTGGAAGCCCTGGAGCATGGCGGCTGCTTTGCGCATATCGGCCAAATTGAGCGGATCACGCACCCACCACACGTATTTTTTGCCAAAAGCATCGCGGCGTTTGGAAATCTGGTACACATAATGCCGGGATTGGGCATCGTAGCGCGCGTGAAACTTCGGATTGGCCTTTTCCGCTTTTAAAATATTGATGTCGTGTGGGAGCACGTCGTTCATGCGCATTTGCAGTTGTTCGGGCGAAACACCTTCCACGGGTACTTCCAGGTGGGCCACTTGTCCGCGTGCGTGTACGCCTGCGTCCGTGCGACCCGCGCCGTAAAGTTCCATTTGCAGGGAATTGAACACTTTAAAAGTGGCCTGCATGAGTTCGCCTTGTACCGTGCGGTCTTCTTTTTGTACTTGCCAGCCGGCGTAACGGGAGCCGTCGTATTCTATCGTGAGTTTGTAGCGCATTCTGTTCAAAATGAAGCACAAAGGAACGATAAAGTGTCGGGATATGCGCGTATTAATCATGATTTTGTTTGGCGGTTTGGTGCGCTCGTAGTACCTTTGCAGTCCTTTTGGAAAAAAGGGTATTTTTTAACTAAAAAATTGTCTAACAATATGTTCGCAATTGTTTCCATCGCCGGTCAACAATTTAAAGTTGAGGAAGGTCAACAGATCTTCGTCCACCGGCTGGCAGCACAGGAAGGAGACGCGCTCTCTTTCGATGCCGTGCATCTCATCGAGCATGACGGCAACGTCAACATCGGTGCTCCTTATGTTGGCGGTGCCAGCATCAGTGCCAGTGTGCTCAGTCACGTTCAAGGTGATAAAATTGTAGTATTTCATAAGAAACGCCGTAAAGGTCACCGCAAGAAAAACGGTCACCGTCAGCAATTCACTAAAATCCAGATTGACGCGATCAAAGGCTAAGATTTGGTAAAGTGGCGAGTTGTGTTGAAGCGCTTTCTACTTTTAATATTCACAATCAATCATTCACTCATTCATCCTTGTTTTGAGTCATGGCACATAAAAAAGGTGTAGGTAGTACAGATAACGGCCGGGACAGTAAAAGTAAACGTCTTGGTGTAAAATTGTTCGGCGGCGAAATCGCGAAAGCCGGCAATATTCTTGTTCGTCAGCGTGGAACCCGTTTCCATCCGGGCGAAAACGTGTACATGGGACGTGACCACACGTTGCATGCATACATTGACGGTGTGGTTACCTTCCGCAAAACGAAGAACGACCGCAGTTATGTAAACGTATTGCCGCTTGAAATGGTGGCACCTGCGCAAGTACCAACCCAGGCGGGTACCCAAACGGGCAACGAAACCAAAGCACCAGTTGCAGAACCAGCGGCTAAACCAGCGAAAGCGCCAAAAGCGCCTGCTGCGGAAGTAAAAGCGGAAGTTGCTGCCCCTGTTGTAGCGGAAACACCAGAAACGGTTGCTGAAGTTGCTGCACCTGTTGCAGAAGAACCGAAAGCAAAGGCTGCTGCTAAAAAAGCACCGAAGCCCGACGATTTGAAAATCGTGGAAGGTATCGGTCCTAAAATTGAAACCCTGTTGAAAGAAGGTGGTATCCAGAACTGGGACGATCTTGCTGCGGCGGATTTGGATAAATTGAAAGAAATTCTGGATGCTGCCGGTTCACGGTATCAGATCCACGACCCGAGCACCTGGGCTGCTCAAGCTAAATTTGCTGCGGATGGCAAATGGGAAGAGCTGAAAGAATACCAGGAAATGCTGATGGGCGGCCGGGATGTAACAGAATAACAATATATTTGGAGGGCAAGTGTTGGAAATTTGATTTGCAGTTTCCTACATTTGCCCATTGTTTGTTTCGAAATAAGAAGTTTTTGTTTTCATAGCTTAATTTTTAGTTGTTGCCCCGGCTGTAATTAGTCGGGGTTTTTTATCGGGGGGAGTTAAGGAGCCTACGGAGAAAAGGGGTTCCACGGAGGAGCTCGGAGGGACGGAGTTACACGGAGAAGGGGTTCCACGGAGTAGTTTCGAGGAACGGAGTTGCACAGAGGAAAAAAACTCCGTGTAACTCCGTCCCTCCAAGCTACTCCGTGGAACCCTCTTTTTTTTATTATTCCTCATCCTCCCATCTATACACGCCAAAATTATCTGACTGTAGTGTTTCCGATACTTCCTCCTTGTCAAATTCGGTGGGATCAAATTCGTCGCCCAGCCGATCCGTCATTTCTTCGTGTTCTTCATGGGATGGGTCGGACATAATTTCCAGCAAGGCTTGATAGCCCCCAATGCCGCCACAATCCTCTGGCGGACAGGTGTTTTCTCCGGCAATACAGACCGGATATAGCCGATTGGGTTCTTTGGGCAACACCTTTTCCAATATAATATGGTGTTCCCAGCCATCTCCGAAATCATATAAGTAGGCAATACGGTCGTTTTCCGCTTTTAGCAAGGTGTTTAACGTGATCTCGTTGTAATTTTCATAATCCAGATCTTCCAACAGGATGGGATCGCCATAAACCTGACCATTCCATTCAAATTGATGCAGGTGGGAGTTGGTCCAGCCCATGGTGGTTTGGATGATTTTGTGCAAATCTGGCATCAAAACGGTGCTTTCGACCAAAAATCTTCTCCAGATGGGCGGCTTTGCGTCGTTTAGGGATATTTTTAGTTGGTAGATGTTCATGGAAAGGCTTGATTTGTGTGGTGGATATAGGTTACAAATTTAGAATATTTGTGGGGAATGTGGGTTCGCGCTTGTTTTTTTTGCGAGTCGATTGTGGGTTTTTGTTTATTTAAAATTGTGCTTATATTCGGATTTACAGGCGCAGTTGGGCAAGGGATTTAGCCATAGCAATATCAACGCCATGCGGATTTTTTACTTGCAAAACCCAATTTTACAGGCAGTGCCTGCAAAATTGGGTTGGACGATATTGGTAGAATTGCAAAAAATAGAAGACCCGTTGGAACGCAATTTTTATCAATAACAAACCGAGTTGGAAAACTGGAAGAAATAATCAACTCCGAAAACACGCACGATGACCAATAAACACGACACCAACGAACGCGTGTTCATAAAACCACTTGAATTTAACGGCCCATATTGACCCGCCGGTAACGGTACAAAATGCTTCTCCGGATTGGAAACTTGCATGAAGATCAGGTCCCTTTTGCGCAAATGGCAAAGCTGATGTTTCAATCCTTCTTATCGTGGAATTGGCTTTTGAAGCGCTGGCGACTTTTTGCGCGGCGCAAAGCAACCAGGTGTTTCAATCCTTCTTATCGTGGAATTGGCTTTTGAAGAAACGATTTGCCAGCAAGGTCCATCCGTAGAGCCCGGTTTCAATCCTTCTTATCGTGGAATTGGCTTTTGAAGATGACGTAACCCTGCTGAGGAAGGAGGTGGAGCGATGTTTCAATCCTTCTTATCGTGGAATTGGCTTTTGAAGATACTAATTACTCTAGAATTACCAAACAAGATCATTGTTTCAATCCTTCTTATCGTGGAATTGGCTTTTGAAGATAGAGGCGGGCGCTATAGAAAACGACGGCACCAACTGTTTCAATCCTTCTTATCGTGGAATTGGCTTTTGAAGATTTTCAAGCCATGAAGGACGACAAACAATTTTCGTAGTTTCAATCCTTCTTATCGTGGAATTGGCTTTTGAAGAACTATCTTCGTTCATTGCAGAAAGAACCTTATTTCGTTTCAATCCTTCTTATCGTGGAATTGGCTTTTGAAGAACATGACTGTCACTTTTTACTTCTGCCTGATCGTTGTTTCAATCCTTCTTATCGTGGAATTGGCTTTTGAAGGTGAAAACCTTATACTTTTCGGGGTCGCTTTCATCGTGTTTCAATCCTTCTTATCGTGGAATTGGCTTTTGAAGTCCGTTTGTATTTACCTGGAATACCGCCGTGCCGCCGTTTCAATCCTTCTTATCGTGGAATTGGCTTTTGAAGGCCTTATGGCCTGCAGGTCGCTTTCGTTGCCTTCTTTGTTTCAATCCTTCTTATCGTGGAATTGGCCTTTGAAGTGTGGAAGCATCTGAAATGGATGCACGGTACGGCTTCAAAGCGAAATAATCAACAAAGAATCCTAAAAAACAAAAAATAAAATGGCACAAACTTTTAATGGCTCGTTTTTGCCTACTGTTATTGTAGGAAACGGCGAAATAGAACTCGCAGGGCAAGGCTTCACCCGGACGGTAAGCGTACCAACACGGAGCGCTCTGAATATCTTCAACAAAATCGCAATTCGGGAAACCAATTTGGCAACCGATACTTTGGGATTGTACTCATTCCTGAAAGTAGGCAGCGATAAAAAAGCGCGTATTGCTTCAATGCGCCCCGGCGAACACCTTTTACGCGCCCGTACAAACGGCTGTACTTGGTCGCCTTCCGGTAAAATCCGTTTAAATACCGATGTTTTTGATACATGCCCTGTTGAATACATGGGCGAAGAATGCCCCGATGCGCTTTGGGGCGATTGCCTGGAGGGCATTTTTGGAACCGCAAATAACAACGACGTGCGCAATTTGCAAGCAACAGCCGAAACACAAGGCTTTTTGCAATTGCTTTTGGACAACATCTACACGGGCCTTGGTAATTCTTTCAGTGCGCTTTACAATTTTGCAAACAGCACCTTGATTACCAATTCTGATACCAACGCTTTGTACCTCAACAACGGCACATCGCCTGAAAGTTGGGCGGCTTACAAATCGCAACAAATGGACAGCGGCACATGTGCTGGCATCGTTACGATTTTGGATGGCCT
>CAIVGO010000346.1 GCA_903905445.1 uncultured Bacteroidota bacterium | reverse complement strand
GGCGATTGTAGAAGGCTGGCTGGGTGGCCAGGCGGGTGGCGATGCATTGGCCGATGTGTTGAGTGGCAAAGTAAACCCTTCCGGAAAATTGTCGGAAAGTTTCCCGGTACGCATCGAAGACACACCAGCGTTTCCTGATTTTCCGAGCAGGGACGGTGTAGCGCGGTATGGTGAAGGGGTATTTATCGGCTACCGTTATTATAACACCAAGCAAATCAAGCCCTTGTTTCCGTTTGGCTTTGGTTTGAGTTATACCCAATATGAGTACAGTAAGTTGGAATTGGACCGCAAAAGCATGAAAGACAATGAAACCCTGACCGTTCGTTGTACGGTAAAAAATACGGGTAAAGTGGCGGGCAAAGAAATCGTGGAGTTGTATGTGCATGATGCCCAAACCGGTATTGCGCGCCCGGAACAAGAATTGAAACGATTTGAAAAGGTAAGTTTGGCACCTGGTGCTGCTCAAACGGTTACTTTTCAACTCAACTTCCGCGATTTTGCCTATTTTGATGTGCGTACCAACGACTGGCAAATTCAGCCTGGCGCGTTCGAAATTCGGGTGGGTGGCGCTTCCGACAATTTGCCTTTAAAGCAAAGTGTGGATATTCAATGGTCTAAAATACCGGTGGTTAAATTGAGCCGTACTTCTATGTTGAAAGAATTCCGGGATCATCCGAAAGGCAAAGCGTTTTACGACAATACAATCGGTGGTATGGTTCCGCCCGATTTGGATGCTGCATCGAAGGAAAAAGTGAAGGCTAGCATGGCTGCGTTTTTGAACGATATTCCTGTTTTTAAAATGGTGGCAATGTCGGGCGGCAAGTTTACCGAGGCAGCGCTGGAAGGCGTTTTGCAGATGGTGAATAATTAATCTAAACCAAGATTTAAATGGATTTGAAGGATGGATGGATAAAAAATTGATTTTCAATGAATTAGGAGCCAACTGCTTTCATATCCATTTATGCAGGTTGTGACCTATAAGAGCGTGGGCTTTTATGGGTCACAATTTTTGTTATGCTAAGAAATACACGCCCAAAGCCAACAACGGCAACAAGCCCTGTATCCAAAAGATCTTTTTGTCGGCGGTAATGCTGCCGTAAATACCAGCAATTGCTACACAGGAAAGAAAAAACACGGCTACATTTCCCGACCAAAGCGGGTCGCTGATGAACAAAGACCAAAACAAACCGGCCGCCAAAAAGCCGTTGTACAAACCCTGGTTGGCGGCTAAGGCACGGGTTGGCTCAAATAAATGCGCCGGCAAGGTTTTGAACACTTTTGGTCCGCGGGTGGTCCAGCCAAACATTTCCAGCCATAGGATGTAGCAGTGTTCTAGGGCGATTAGGACGCAGAGTATTTTGAAGAAGATCAGCATATGTTACAACTTGTTTATTAATTCGATGGTCGCCATGCGAATTTGATTCATTTCCAGGTTTTCGTGTTCAGCGCTCAAGGTAGCACCCATTTTTTTAAATTCAAATTCCGCATAGCGCCCCAGCAGTTGATGGCACATATTTTTCACAACCTGATCATTGGATTGATCAAGAATGTTCAAAAGCGCTGTTTTTAGATCATTTTTGCCAATTAATTCGAACATTGCAGTCTTACCTGCTGCGCTATTTGAAGTAGGCTCCTGCCCTGGCTGTTGCCCATGTACAGGTCCATTATTAAAAGTTATGGTGTTGTTTCCACCATAATTGTTTACATTATTTACCGGACCGTTGTTTTTATTTTCCATCTTTAAAAATTAAAACTATTGATTGAATGTACTGAAATTATTACCCCCATAATTACTTACCTGGTTGAAGTTACCGAAGTTATTAATGGTCATCGCAAGACCTTCTGTTAACAAATCATGTTTGATCAAATAGGATTTAAAAGTGGCGGAAACTACTTCAACAGAAACACTGTAAAAAGAATCCAAATCGTATAATTCGAAAGAATTTTCAACATTGCTGCTTATTTGACCTCGAATACTGTACACATTTGTAAACCATTGGTAAATCCAGGTTACAATGGTAACCGGGCTGGAAACAAAGAAAAACAACCGATCATACCATTGGCTGATACCCAATGAATAGGTTTCATGATGCAATGCAACCATTTTCCCAACCATTTGGTATGTCAAAAAATTAGTAATCATTGCGCCATTTGCACCTTTAAAAGATGACTTTAGGAAACCACGTCCAGCTTTAGGGCGATTTTGATCAAATACGCCAACCACGCTGACAACATGTTTTCCACCCATGGGTGTATCGGTGATTAAATTATTCAAATTTTCAATAAACTGCTGAATTAACCCATCAGCGAAGCGTTGGGATGCCTCAATCGTCCAATCTTCTTTTACATGAATTGGAAACACATAGGCGCGTTTGCGTTTTCCATACCGGAAAAAGATATTGTCGCCTTTAAAATATTCATCTCCAGCAGCAATTTTATCCATTTCTGTTATATAGGCATAATAGGTAAAGCCTATAATGAGCAGAACAAGACCATAGCCAAAGTTCACCAGGTAATATCCATAGATTAATACGATGGAACTGATGACTTTAAAATACTTAGAATTAGATCCGAGTAAACGCAGAATACTTGTCATAATTATTTATTGAGTTTGGTGTCCGTAAAAATACTTGTTTTTTTCAATATTAATAAAAAAAACCATCCAATACCACGCATTTTTACGGGTACTGGATGGTTTCACAAGCGCAACAAGTATTTCTAGCCAACTTAAAGCGGTAGTGAAAACGGCTGGTTTCTAATCCATTGAAAATCAATTTCTTTTATCCATCCATCCTTCAAATCCACTTTAATACAGGTATAACCTATTGTTGCACAATCATTTTTGCAACCTTCCCATTGGCAAAATGCACAAAATAACAGCCATTTGGCAAATGCGCTACCGACATTTTATTCGTGTTATTTTGTTGCGCAACCAATTGTCCGGCAACATTATATACTTGTACATCTTGTGTCCGGTTAAAAGAAACCGAGCCGCTGGTTACGGGGTTCGGGAACAAGAAATCGGTGGTTTCCGTCAAAACATCTTCTGTACCCGTGGTGATATTTTTCACTTCAAAAATGGCCAGGGTGCCGCTCAATTCATTGGCGGTTACGATGTAGAATTTACCATTTGAAGCCGGAACAAAAATAATGCCTTCCGGACCATTGTCGCCCGCGTACTGGGTGTTATCGCGGGAGTTTTTATAATCGACAAAAACGGGATTGGCAGGATCTTCAATATCGTACACCATCACACCACCTACGCGTTCGAGCACGACAAATGCATGCATGCGGTCATTCACACGAGCCAACGTAACACCTTCTGGTTCAGGCCCTTTTGCTCGGCTGCGGCCTTTCGGTGCATTCCCTTCATTGTCGGCATTAAAAATAGGTGCAGTGTACGGGTCTGCTGCGGTGATCTGCTCGAAATCATCGCCGCTATCAAATACCAGAGAACCATTTGCTGCATTCCAAATGGAAAAAGAACGGGCACCTACCGCATACAATTCGTCGAAATCACCATCACCATCGGTGTCTCCCTGTAAGTTGGAGATGCGGAAACGGCCCATGTTGTGGTTTTCTTTCAACACCGCTGCATTCGGGAAAGCCGTCGAATCAAGCAGGGTGGTTGCAGCACCAACGGTTGTACGTTCGTTCAAACCGGCGTATTCTTTTTCATCGCCTTCATTGGCGGTCACCAGGTACGTATTACCATTTACCACATAATTGGTTATGGCATCGGGCAAATAAAACCCCTTCACCGGCCAATTAGCGATGTGTACGAAGCCGCCCTGATCTGAAAGATCCAAACCATTTCCGGCTAAGCTGTAATCTTTCGTACCCAGCGGTGCAACAGCGGTAAAAGTCTTGGTCGTCAGATCCAACACCGCTACAGCATTGTTTTCCTGCAAGGTTACCCAGGCCGTTTTTGAATCGGCAGCAATGGTAATGTATTCTGGTTCAAAGTCTTGCGCCATGGTGCTGCTTGCCTTCAGGCGACGAACACCGGCTGCGATCAAGGCATTTGCCTGGGCGTTAAATGCGGTGAAATCGACCGTTGTAACATTGGCTTGCGTCAAATTGGCAATGCCGCCTTCGATGTTGATAATACTAACAGAACCTTCCGGGTCGTTGGTGTAAGCATCGTTGGGTTGGCCTTCATTGGCGGTCAGTACCGATTTGCCATCGGGTGTAAACGTAATCATATCGGGCAACGCGCCCACTGTTACTTGTTTCAAAAACACGCCATCCGTATTGAAAAACACGACGGATCCATTTTCCTGTTCGTTGTTGATACCAGGCACAGAAACCGCTACGACGCCGTTTCTTGCTGCGATGCTGGTGATGCCGGTACCGTAGGAACTTACGTCAATTTGTTGAATCGTCAACGGATTTTCAGGGTTGGCAAAATCGACAATATCAAATTTTTTCAAACCAGTGCTCATGGTAAACAAACGCTTCGTGCCGGGGTCGTAGGTAACGATTTCGGCCAAGCCAGCCGCATCATCCGGGTTAGCGACCGTATAACGCGCTTTGAATTCCAGTTCGATGGATTTAGTTGCGGCTGGTGCCTGACGATCATTGTCGCGGATATAGATGGTATAATACGGGCTGCCGTTGATGGCCACGCCGTTGGCTTGCTCCAGCGCCAATACAAAATATTCGGCTTGCTCATCCAGGTTGTCATTCACAACCGGAATGGTGATGGTGCGTACGGGTGCCGAGTTTCCATCCAGGGTAATTGTTTGGTTGGCAAAAGTGATATCTTCTGTTCCTGCGGTACTGAATTTACCTGTTTTTAAAACCAGGTTTACGCTTGCGGTAGATGGATTGCTGATCTGCAAATTGAAGGAAACACTGCCCTCCGTTTCTGCTACAGAAGTAAATCGATTGGCAAATGCGATGCGGGTATCATAGCTAAACGTAAAAGTATATGCTCCAACCATGCTGCGGTTATCGGTATCTTTCAGTCCCACTACCGATAAGGTATAACTTGCGCCGTTCAAAAATGGCGTGCCGTAGGTAAGTACCAGGGTGTCGCGCACACTGCCATTGTTGCTTTTGTTTACGCTAACCAAACCTGTGATGCCCGTATAATTGGCTAAATTTGCAACCGAAATAGCATCCATATCGCGGTTAAACACCAATTGCAGGCTGGTTTGGCTCAAAACTGCCGCACTTACAACTTGTGGCGGACCAGGGAATGCCCAGGCAGGCCATACCTGTGGGGGCGTACCGGCACCAACGCCATTCCAGTTGGCTGGATTTAAAATGGAGGCGCGCAATTCGGCTACCGTACCGTCTTGAATTCCAGAATAGTACCCATTTACGGTGTTACCGGCCGTGTTGCCAGGCGCGGTGCTCAGGTTTATTGCGTTAATACCATCGGCAAGGTTGCCCGGAATTTTGGAAAAACTACCATTACAAACCGTGTTTGCAGCCAACCATGCATTGGAACTTAAAGCCGTGATATAGGAAGGTGCATCGGGTGTGCCGGTATACACGATTACCTGATCACCCCCAGAACTCAATCCAAAAGTAGAGCCCGTTACAGTGCCAACGCTGGCGGTACCGGCATCGTTTTGAATGGTAAATACGGTACCCGATGGAATAATGCTGGCAGGGGAAGTCCAAACTATTCCGCCAGCGCATTGCGCCGGTGTGTTGTCGGTGTATTTTGCATCCGTCAGGTTAATTTTTGTGCCCGGCAAAATGTCTATAAAAGTCAAAAATGCAATTTCATCGCCGGTTGCGGTGGCATTCATGCGGTAAGCTACCGGTACTAAATCACCAGCCTGAAACACCGTTTGAGGTGAAATGGTGGTAAATCCTGCCGATTGAAAGTTTGTTACAGCGTTATTCGACGCATCCTCAACAGT
>CAIVGO010000345.1 GCA_903905445.1 uncultured Bacteroidota bacterium | reverse complement strand
GCACGCGGTGCGCGGCATGGTCAGTACGGTAGAAGAAGTGATTCGCCGCAATAAAATGACGGCTGAAGATGTCGACTGGCTGGTACCCCACCAGGCAAACATGCGCATCATCACGTCGGTAGCCGAACACCTGCATTTCCCATTGGAAAAAGTGATGCTCAACATCGAAAAGTACGGAAATACCACTGCAGGAACTTTGCCTTTGTGCCTCTGGGAATACGAAAAGCAACTGAAAAAAGGTGATAATGTGGTACTTACTGCCTTTGGGGGCGGTTTTACCTGGGGATCGCTTTATCTTAAATGGGCGTATTGAGGGTAAATAAAACCAACAGAAGATAAAAAGGCTACCCAAATTGCATATAACAAATAAAGCCTACATAAATCCTGTGTAAATGCGTAAATTCTATTGACGGGGCGACTTTTTTTAGTCACCCCGCCAATAGAATTTACACGCTACCACAAATGTCCTATTATACACAACACTAAATATCTCGCAGCGCTCAATCTTTGTTTAATACCACTAAAGCCCCGCCGCCGCGCGTTGGTCTTCCCGATCTGCGATGCGGGACAGGTATGACCACGCGCAACTCCCGTGAGACGCTAAGCGCTATAATAAATTGATTATGAGATGATTAGCGTCGAACGTTGTATGCGCTTGGTCAAAAGACGATGGTTTTAAATCAATGAATCATTGAGCAACGCGACGACCTCGCTAGAGGTCGAACATTTATAGAGAAGATACAATGTCCGAACCCGCTCACGACTTCGGAGAAGTCGCACATTTGTAGGTCAAGGATTTGTGGTAGCGTGTAAATTTTATTGGCGGGGTGTTGAGTACAATAAAGTCGTGTCACCTAAGTGCAAAAAAGTCGTGTCATCTTTATAGCCACAATTTTTGGGCATGGCAAAGACAACATTATTTGAAAAGGAATCGATAATCTCGGGCCTTGTAGCTGGTCACGATCTTCACGCGCTCGATGCTCTAACGCTGGACGTGATCTTCGTTCTTCCCACGCTCAAGTACCTCCTGACAGAAAAAGTCGAATGATCTTACTGACGAATAATTTGCAGCGTTTGTTGGGTTACTCCTGTTTGTATTTTTAACAGATAAACACCAACAGGCAACAAATGCATATCGACCATGCAGGGAAATTGCGGTGTGTTGAATTGTTGCAACATCCTGCCCAAAGGATCCATCAACGTGAGTGTACCTGCTTGTGGCTGTTGATCTGTTTGGTGAATGGTGGTAAACGTTGCAGCAGGTTGCGGACTAGCATAAAATACGGATTTCGAAGACATTACGCCACTCGTACTACTTGGAGTTGCGCTAAGTTGCACACAATAATCTTCCACTTGCCCCATTTCAAAGGTTTCACACGGCTCCGGTGCCAGACTGAATTCATTTTCGTGTTTCATCATAATACGCATCCTGCTCAAGCCGGGCGTCAAATTTTGAGGCGCCGTAAGCCAACCAGTTGCGGGTAAATCATGGGCGAAACCCGGATCAAAACACCGTTCATTGTCCTGAAAAACCCCATCGCCGTCAAAGTCAATATAAATCCGATAAAATTCCTTGTTGGCCGAACCCATAAATCCGGGCGTAATGGTCACCGGATAACTCATACCTGCGGTTATTTCCAGGGTAATTTGTTGGTTTTTGCCGGTAAAATCCTGGTAGGGTTGTTCGGAAATTCCGGTGGTCGTTTGTTGCCAATCTCCAATACTGACCGATTCAATCCATTCTTGCGTTGCGTTCGATGCGCTGGCAATGCAATATTCAAAATCCATACAAGCGCCACATCCTAATGTTTTTACATATAAAACTTCACTCAATGCACTTACATTATCCACACACAAAGCCTTCCATCGAAAGGCATAATCTGTGCAGGGATTTAAATCTTGGAGGGTAAATGGAGATTCGTTGATCAACAAGGTTTGCCAACTAGTGTCTAGTCGCGCCCTGAATTGCAGTGCAATCGTATCCATTTGCGGGCCGACATTCCACTGGAGGGTGATTTCAGTTTCAGAAAGCACCACGGGTGG
>CAIVGO010000344.1 GCA_903905445.1 uncultured Bacteroidota bacterium | reverse complement strand
TTTAACCTGGCTGACATCGTGTTCCCGGCCGATATTACCCTGAATTGTGAAGTAGCTTACCTGAACCCAGGCGCTACCCAGCCCGATCAAACCGGACGCCCAAGCATCAACGGATTTGCCATTGGTGTGGGTGGTTTGTGTACCGCTTCCATCAATTACACCGACGAACGTTTCGACATTTGCCCGGGTAGTTATGAAATCCTGCGTACCTGGAAAATACGGAACACCTGCTTTGCGGTAAGTGCAAACAACCCGATCGAGCATGTACAGGTGATACGTTTGAAAGATTTGGGTGGCCCAGCCTTCCTTTGTCCGGCAAATGTAACCGTAAGCACCGATCCGCTGACTTGTTGCGCAACGGCTGCCTTACCCGATGTTATTGTATCGGAAGGATGCTCGAATATTTCAGGTTTACAGGCAAAAGTAACGGGTACCAACCCGGTAAATGGCAACATCATCACCTTCACCGTACCTGGTTACCTGGGTGATTTTGCGGGCAATAACTACTGGAACCCGGATACACTCGCGATTTTCCCATACACACAATGTATCCCGCAGGGTGTGTACAATGTGCAATATTCGGCTGAAGATCAATGCGGTAACGTATCTAAATGTGCTTTCCAGATGACGGTAGCCGATTTGGTACCGCCTACCGCAACTTGTGACGAATTTACCCAAGTGGCACTTGGCGGCGATGGTATGGCGTTCATAAATGCTTCAACCTTCGATGACGGCAGTAAAGACAATTGCGCGCCGGTTGAATTCAAAGCCCGCCGCATGTCGGCCAACGCTTGCCAAACCGATACCCTGTTCCACGATCAGGTGAAATTCTGCTGCGCGGATATCAACGATACTATTATGGTGGTGTTCCGCGTGTACGATGTAGATGTGCCAAGTGGCCCGATTGCACGCGATGCTTACGAAGGCCGTTACAACGATTGCATGGTACAAGTTTTGGTTGAAGATAAAATTAAACCAACTTGCAACGCACCCGCCAATGTGAGTGTTTCCTGCGAAAACTTTGACCCAACCCTGTGGGCCTACGGAAAAGCAGAAGTGCTCGACAACTGTTGTTTGGATACTACGAAGGTGTACCAAGGGCAAATTGGTTTGACGCATAGCATCAATTACAGTCAGTTTGATACCACTTGTAACAAAGGAACCATCACCCGTACGTTCCGTGCATTCGACTGCGGGGGCAACTCCAGCCAGTGCACCCAGCGCGTGTTTGTGACTTACGAGCAAGATTACTTTGTACGCTTCCCGAACGATGTCATTCTAAGCAAATGTGATGGAACCGGTAACTTCGGTGCGCCAACGTTCTTTGGAGAAGACTGCGAACTGCTCGGTGTTTCCTTTGAAGATGAAATATTCACCGTAGTACCGGATGCTTGTTTCAAAATTGAACGTACTTGGACGGTCATCAACTGGTGTACCTTCAACCCGAACCTCGGTTGTATCAATGTGCCGAACCCGAGTCCGAACGCAACGACAAACAACCCGGCGAATTTGCCCGGGGTAGTAGTGTCACCTGCAGGAACGCCTGCTCCTTGGAATCCGACGGTTGTTAAAATCAATTCAACCGATGCAACGGCGACCAATTACGCTACGTTCTACGATGCCAACGCCAACTGCTACAAATACAAACAGATCATCAAAATTATTGACACCCAGGATCCGGTTGCAAATTGTCCAGCCAGCCCGGTTGAGTTCTGCGATTTGACAGTCAATGACAACCAACTTTGGAATGCATCCTACTGGTGGGATAACAGCATCTCTTCCCATGATTTGTGCGAAGGTGAAACCGATTTGAGTATCACGGCAACAGACTCTTGTTCAGGTGCCAATGTAAACTTCCGCTATATCCTTTACCTCGATTTGGATGGAGATAACGTGATGGAAACGGTGGTGAGCAGCAGCAACGTACCGGGAGTAAATACCATTCAATATGGCAACGCCAACAACCCGAACTTTTCGGGTGGAGAAGCACGCAATTTTGATGGTCGTCCGGTGCCGTTCAACCAGCAATATCGTTTTGCCATAGACTGGACCTCCTCTGGAAAATTGGCTACCGCAAAAGTGCGCTTCGATAACCTGCAAGCACCCGTTGCATTGCCCGCAGCAGGAAACAATACCTTGCAGGGCGTTGTGCCACAATTGCCTTACGGAACGCACAAAATCAAATGGATTGTAGAAGATGGTTGTGGCAATGAAACCGTTTGCGAATACAATTTCACGGTAAAAGATTGCAAAAAACCAACGGTGGTTTGTCTCAACGGATTGACGGTCAATATTATGCCTACGCAAATGATCAATTTGTGGGCATCCGACTTCCTGCAATACACCGAGGATAATTGTACACCTGCCAACCAGTTGAAAATTGCGATCCGCAAATCAGGGGACCCAACACCGGGCTTCCCGCAAGATGCGCAAGGCAATCCGATTTCAAATGTGACTTTCTCTTGCGCCGAACTCGGTACGCAATTGGTGAAATTGTGGTCGATCGACAAAGCGGGCAACGCCGATTTCTGTGAAACGTACGTCATCGTACAGGATAATATGGGGAACTGTCCTCCTGGCAGCGGCGCAGCAAAAGTTGCAGGTCAACTAAGCACCGAAGGCAACAACGGCGTGGAAGAAAGCAATGTGGGCATCACGGGCGCAGGCAACGGCATTCCGGCCTTCACTTTTGCGACCATGACTGATGGTACAGGTTTGTATAATTTCAATGCCATTCCTTTAGCATCCAACTCCACGGTTACACCTGAAAAAGATGACAATCCGCTCAACGGCGTATCAACGTATGACTTGGTGTTAATTTCGAAGCATATCCTCGGTATTCAATCGCTCGACAGTCCATACAAAATGATCGCGGCGGATGCAAACAAATCTGGTTCGATCACGACATTTGACATTGTAGAGATTCGGAAATTGATTTTGGGTATTTACAACGAACTGCCAAACAACACCAGCTGGCGTTTTGTAGACAACGATTTCGTGTTCCCGAATGCGAGCAATCCATTTGCTTCACAATTCCCTGAAAATAAATCGATTGTGAACTTGGCGGCGAATAAGTTAAACGAAGATTTCGTATCGGTGAAAGTGGGTGACGTGAACGGTAACGCGATTGCGAACAGCGCGATGTCTTCAGATGATCGTTCTACTGGAACCTTGTTGTTCGATGTGGATGACAAATCGGTTACCGCAGGTGAAACCTTCACGGTCTCTCTAACAGCAGCGGAAGCCGTGGCAGGGTACCAGTTCACGATGAGCCATCCCGGTTTAGAGGTGGTAGATATCACCCCGGGGTCAAACATGAGCAGCGGTAACTTTGGTATCTTCACAGATGCGATCACCACATCCTTCGATGGTGCAAACCAGGGAGCATTCAGCGTTACTTTCCGTGCGACGAAAGGTGGTAAACTGAGTGAAATGTTGAGTGTTTCTAGCCGGATTACGAAAGCAGAAGCCTACCCAGCCTTCGCAAATGCTTCGGCGGGTAAATTGAACGTAGCATTCCGTTTCAACAACGGAGCAACATCAACCGTGAGTGGTGTA
>CAIVGO010000343.1 GCA_903905445.1 uncultured Bacteroidota bacterium | reverse complement strand
GGGTTTCCAGGCCTTTCTGTACAATTTCGTTGTGGTCAAAAATGAGCTCAGGAATTGATTTGATATCAAACCAGTCACAGTATTCGGAAAACAAATCAGGCGCAGCCACCACTTTGGAAAAATCGACCAGGGCAAAATAACCCACCGTCACAAAACGCTTGAAAATCCAGTGTGAATCGGGTATTTCAAGGCCGGAAACCTGCATGAGTTTTTTATGCATCTCCGGAAAACTGCGTCCCAGCTTCCCAAAAACGTGAAACTGCTCCAGATAGATATCCTGTACACCCGTACGCACCTGCAAAATGCGCTGTGCCGCAGCATCCAAATCCTCGTCCTGCTCGATAAATCCACCCGGCAAAGCCCAGTATTCCGAATTTTTAAATTTTAACAGTAAAACCTTCAACTGCGCTTCATGAAATCCAAAAACCACACAATCAATAGAGAGCTGCGGCAGCAAATGGTTGCCGTCGGATAAAAATATTTCCGCGTTTTTTTGATGCTCCATAATAGTGAATAATTGACAAAAGTACTGGACTTACCCAACACGAAGGTATCGAAAGGCTATTTTCATGATGATTCGTCGATTTTCACCACATATTTTTAAAAAAATTTTGCCAAAGCGAAGAAAGCAATTACTATTGTACCATAATGATACAATAACAATTTCAAAACGAACTTTTATGCAACGTTTTCAAACCATAGCAATCATTCTGTTGCTAAACTTTAGTCTTGCCGCACAATCCGTCGATTATCGCAGCCAGGCACAACAATTATTGGCCAAAATGACGCTCGAAGAAAAAGCGTCTATGTGTTCTGGCGCGTCTTTTTGGAGTACCAAACCCGTTGAACGCCTGGGCATTCCTTCCATGTTTATGACCGATGGCCCGCACGGTTTGCGCAAATCGGTTGGTTCCGATTTTAGCAAAAGTGTGCCTGCAACTTGCTTTCCAACGGCTTCGGCGCTGGCTTCTTCCTGGGATCCAGCCCTCGCCCAACGCATGGGTGTGGCTTTGGGCCGCGAATCGCAGGCCAACGATGTGCAAATTCTGTTGGGTCCGGGTGTCAACATGAAACGCTCGCCCCTGGGTGGCCGAAATTTTGAATATTTTTCTGAAGATCCCATTTTGGCCGGAAAAATGGCCATTGGACTCATCAATGGTGTGCAAAGCGAAGGCGTTGGTACTTCCATCAAACACTTTGCGGCCAACAGCCAGGAATTGGAACGGATGAGCAATTCATCGGAGGTCGATTTGCGCACCTTGCATGAAATCTATTTTCCTGCTTTCGAAATGGCGGTAAAAGAGTCACAGCCATGGACCGTGATGTGTTCCTACAACCGGGTAAATGGGGTGTACGCCTCGGAAAACCCGTTTTTATTAGACGAAATTTTGCGCAAACGCTGGGGATTCCAGGGTTTTGTCGTGTCCGACTGGGGCGCTGTAACCGACCGTGCAGCCGGCGTAAAAGCAGGTTTGGCCCTGGAAATGCCTGCATCGGGTGGGATGAATGACCTGAAAGTG
>CAIVGO010000342.1 GCA_903905445.1 uncultured Bacteroidota bacterium | reverse complement strand
TTATGACGACCTACCCTTTCCAGCGCAGTTTTGATGGGGGCCAAAACTGGGAGCCGCTCCCGCCTTTTGGACCGATCAATGAATTGTATGATGACGGAAAATATCAATACATCGTAACTGATTATAATACCTTTCGATCTACTGATTTTTTCCAAAGTTACGAGACCTTGTTTAATCAATCGATTTTCAGCGTAATACGTTTTGACGATCAACATATTTTAAGTGCTGGTGTAGATGGTTGCTACCGCTCAGCCGATGATGGTGCACAGTGGGAGCGCAGTAATACGGGCATCGGTCCCTGCGATTACGGCTACGGTTTGACCACGCTGGGCAATTATCTGGTTGCGAATTATGCCAGATTTGGCTCGGGGAGTACCCAATATTTTCAATCATATTCTACCGATTCGGGCAAAAACTGGAAAGCTTGTGTTGCGCCCACTTATTTATTTCGCCTAACCCAGGTAAAAAATGAATATTTCGGCGTGCTGGGCCCAACACTTTACCGTTCGCAAGACGATATTAGCCAATGGGCGCCAATTTCATTCCCCGAATTAATCAACTATCAGGATACACGCTTAGTGGCAAGCAACGATACCCTGATCCTGTTAACCAATAAAACCGACCCATTCCAAAGCGCGTTGTGGTGGACGAAAACCAACACCGAACCGCTTGTTTTTCACGCTGTTAGTACGAACCCTCCTTGTTTTCCGAAGGGCTATGTGGTGCACAAAAGTGTTTTGTACATTACGGACGATTTCAAGGTTTACAAAAGTGCAAACCGGGGCCAAAGCTGGCAGCAGACAGCAACCCCAGGCATCGGAGGAGGATTGTACAGCGACGATAACCGATTGTATTTTATTGGATTTCAAGGCATTAAATATTCAACAGATGGTGCGGAAAGCTGGCAGGATATACCCTTTCCCACAACGATGGCGCAACAGTTACAGGCCGTCACGGTAGCACCCACCGCTTTGTATATCAACGATGGCAATGGCCAAATTTTTTACCAAAATGCTGGCACCACAGTGTGGGATTCCTTGCCTAATTTTCCACCCAACCTGGGTCCGGGAAGGGTCGCTAGAATCGGTGATTATTTGTTTATTCCAGATTATTTCGGGAATATCTGGACCAATGATCCCAATTACGTGCGCACTACGGCACCTAAAGAACTGCCGGAAATACTGATTTTCCCGAATCCCGTGACCGATCAATTGTATGTACAATTTCCTGTAAAAAACAGTCCTCAATCTGTGCGCATCTTCAATTCGCAAGGATCACTGCAGTGGGAACAAAAAAATCCGGGCCAAAGTATTATGGTGGATACTAAGGCATGGCAACCGGGGCTGTATATTTTAGTTTGGGAGGTAAATGGTAAGGTATTTGGTAAAAATGTGGTAAAAAAAGCATCTTGATTTTAAAACAAAATATTTCTTTATAAAAATAATATGTTTTATTTTTGTGTCACTATGGCAAAAGATAAAACAAAAATAGATAGGTTACCACCACTTGACCTTCCAGACTTCTTGGGTCAACCGCACGATAGGTATGTGCGTTTTGCATTGCAAATCAGAGATTTGGCTTTGGAATTTTTACAATTTTCGTTAGATGATCAGATAAAAAATCTGATTAATTGGGATTCATTCCAGATTTCAAAAGATAGTTTTATCGACGAAAAACTGAAGGCACATTATTCTGATATTTGTTATTCCGGATTTACGCATAGTAACGAACCGTTTCGAATTGCTACATTGATTGAACACAAAAGTAATCCACCCGGGAAAGGAGAGATAACTGTACAACTGAACCGTTACATTTTAAATATGTGGCAAGACGACTTGAACAATAAGCGTCAGCTAACCCTAACGATTCCAATTGTGCTCTATCATGGAGGCCCAGGGTTAACCAAAGAAACAACCAATTTGCTTTTCTCTACGGCACCGCGTTTTCTGCACACATTTATCCCGTCATTTGATTACATCTTGGTAGACTTATCTACCCTGACAGACGAGGCGATAGAAGCACTACGTATGATATACTTAGGCAAATTTTTGACAGCATTAAAACATAGCCGAGATGACGATTTTATTGCATTATACTGGAAAAAATTCGTTATTTTTGCACCTAAACCAGGGTCTGAAAAAACATTTGTACAATTTTCCACGGTTACAGCCCTGTATTTAAATGCAACATCAACCATTTTTAATGAAAAATTAAAAGACATGGATAACTTGCTAACTACCGAAGAAAAGGTAAGTGCTAAACCTTACCTGTTCGAACTTTACGATAAAGCGTTAGAAAAAGGCATAGAGCAGGGTATAGAGAAAGCAATTCGCCTCTTTTTGCACAAAAACCCGGAGTGGACAGATCAACAAGTGGCGGAATCCTTTGACGTTAATCCTTCATTTGTGCAAAAGATTCGAATGAAGTAACGCCCCACCCTTCCGCCAAACTTCTGGCGTAACCCCCACCATTTTCCGAAATACCCGCGAAAATGCCCTGCGATCCGAAAACGACAATTCAAAGGCTATTTCCGCACAGGAATATTGTGCCGATAACATTGTCCGAGCCTTTTCCATGCGCAATTGCAAAATATGCTGATGGGGCGGCATGCCATAAATTTGTTTGTACAAACGCAACAAATGGTACGGGGAAATACAGGCAATTTGGGCCAAAGCATTGAGCGATAAAGGCTCGGAAAAATGGTCCAATACATACCCATGGGCGTTACTCACCCGCTGGTACAACGCCTGCCGGGTGGTGTTTTTGGCAAAAGGAAGTTGATCTAACTGGGTCTGTACCGCAAACAATTGCTCCACCAAGGCTTCGGCTACCCCATAAAAAAGCGTATCCCATTCCACTTGGGGATGAAGTGTTTCCAATTGCAGGGTATGCAAAATACATTCGATGTGCTTGCCCAGTTTGTGCCCACCCTGGCTGTATTTATGCAAAACAAACTGATTTTTATGCCAGGGCAGGTTTTTGCTGTTGCCAATTTCCAATTCATTCGTCCCTTTTGCAGCCGTATATACTTCGGTCAGCGTTTCTTCACTCAAAAACAAACACAGGCCATCCACTGGTCGAGCATACTGCGCCTCCGCCAGCACTTCCTGTCCGGGCAAATGCACCATGTACTGCCCTACTGCCACCTGATGCCGCTGCCGGTCGACCCAAAAATACTCCGGACCATTGATCGGGATACTAATATGCAACTTGTGGCTACTCACCGGATGATATATTTCGGAAATGGTGGTCCGTTTCATCTCATTGCCTGCCAGCTTGGGCATACTGCTCCACGACAATTCCCCCTGGGTGGCATGTGCATGCATCAAAGCGCCTTTAAAATAATTTTTCACAGATAAACAATGCAATTTTTGCCCCCACCTCAGGTAGGTAATGGTGATAGTTTTGCAGTATGCTTGGCTTTATCAGACAAAGTTATCCGACACAATGGATTACCATCTGCTGCCAGCGCAAACGACTTAAATTAATAGACTAAAACAATTTTTATGATGAAGTTTGTAAAATGGATGATGCTCGGCATGGTTGTAATCGGCCTGCAACCTCAACTGAAAGCCCAAACCGTACCACCCGCCCTGCAAATGAAATTCGATCAAATCCTTGACAGTATGCAAGGCGTATTGAAAATCAAATCATTGGGCGCTGCGGTCCAACTCAACAACGACGCCGTATGGGCAGGCGCCTCGGGTATTTCAACGGTAAATCCGCTGGATAGTGTGAGTCCCGACCATGCCTATTTGATCGGAAGTGTGGCCAAAACCATCACGTCCGCCTGTATTTTGCAATTGGCCGATGAAGGCATATTGTCGCTTGATGATCCGCTGCACAAATGGCTAGATACCATCGAATTCATCAATCCCAACATTACCATCCGACAATTGCTGCGGCACCAAAGTGGTGTTTTCGACGTGCTGTATCACCCGGATTTCAATTACACCATACAATCTGCACCGAGCGTTATCTGGAGTTTATCGGACGTGGTCAACACCTTTATTTTAGCGCCCAATTTTCAACCCGGTGCAGGCTGGGCGTATTCCAATACCAACTACATGTTGTTGGGCATGATCATCGAAAAGGCAAGCGGGCACCCTTATTACCAGGAATTCAAAACACGCTTTTTTACTCCCCTGCATTTAAATAGCCTGAAAATCCCGCCTTTCGATGGTCTGCCTGATACCATTGCGCATGTTTGGCTCGATATTACCAATGATGGCGTATTGGATGACATCCACAACCTATATATTACTTGGAACGCCCTGTTTTCGGCCGCTGGTCCTGCAGGCTGTTATTTTGCCAAACCCGCCGACATGGCTGTATGGATGCGTACCTTTTTGGGTAAAAATCTGGTATCAGCCAATATGCTGAATGAAGCCAAAACGACCGTAGCCACCAATTTACCCGGACCTACCCGGTATGGTTTAGGCGTAATGGAGCGCAACTACCTGGGAATCAAAGGCTTCGGACATGGGGGAGACCTGACCTATTCATCCACTGTTTTTTATTTTCCGAGCAAAGACATCAGCATCGCCGTGATGGGCAACGATGGTTCCAAAACTTCCTGGAAACTCGCCCCGGTTGTGACCGCCCTGCTCAAAGGATACATGGATTATTGTGCCTTGGTTGCCGTAGATGGACCGGAAAAGCCGGATATTGAACTGAATTTGCACCCAAATCCATTCCAACAATACCTCGAACTGGACGTAAACCTGCCGCAAACAGCCACTGCCCTACGAGTACAATTGTACAATGAACAGGGACAAAACTGTGCTGCCAAAACATTTTCATCCTTGCCAGCGGGCGCGCAAACCCTTCGTTGGGATGGACTTGCAGACCTTTCACCCGGCATGTACCTCCTGGAAATCTCGGTGGACGGGCAGCTTTTACAAAGCAAAAAGGTGTTGAAACAAATTAAATAAGTTTTAAAGTTGAGGTTTTCAGGGTTGGGTTGACGGCATCATTGCCTTACCTTTGCATGCAAATATCTAAAAATAAGCACATGCAATCAACTGTACTCCTAACAGGTGGAACAGGCTATATCGGCTCCTGGATTTGTAAATACCTGCTCGAAGCGGGCTATCGCGTACGCGTGACCGTGCGCGATTTGGGTAAAACCGAAAAATTTGCCCATTTAAAGGCCCTGGAAACTGGCACCCAAGGCGCGCTCGAATTTTGGGAAGCCGATTTGCTCAAACCCGGCCAATACGATGCCGCGGCGCAAGGCTGTGAAACCATTTTTCACGTGGCCTCGCCATTTATGCTACAGGTAAAAGATGCCCAAAAGGACCTCGTAGATCCGGCTTTACTTGGCACCCGCAATGTCCTGGAAGCCGCCAATCGTTCGGGTACGGTTAAAAAAGTAGTGCTAACTTCCAGTGTGGCATCCATTTACGGCGACATTAAAGAAATGACCGACCTGGGTCTTGATGCATTTACAGAAGCAAATTGGAACACCACCAGTTCGGTGAAACATCAGCCTTATTCCTATTCAAAAGTATTGGCTGAAAAGGCTGCCTGGGAAATGGCAAACGCGCAAAATCAATGGAAGTTGGTGGTATTAAATCCTAGTTTTGTGATGGGGCCTTCCCTGACCGACAACAGCGATTCGGAAAGTATCACCATGATGAAAGATTATCTAAAAGGTAAATTCGCAACCGGTGTACCCAATGTTGAATTTGGCCTGGTGGATGTGCGGGATGTCGCACTTGCGCATGTACGCGCGGCCGAAAACCCTTTGGCAGAAGGGCGTACCATCCTGTCCAACATCTCCGTAAGCATGTTGGAAATGTCGAAAATGATCAAAAAGGTGCGCGGTTCGGGCCGGGGATTGCCATTTATGATAGCGCCCAAATTTGTGATCAAACTGATTGGTTTTCTGTTTGGTATCACTGCCGAATTTGTGGAGAAAAACGTGAATTACCCTTTGCGCTTTGATAACACCAAAAGCAAACAAATGCTGGGTATAGAATACCGCCCCATCGAAGAAACCATGGGCGATATGGTGCGGCAGTTGTCAAAATAAGCAATATGATTTTCCTGGTTGGACTGATCATCGCTTGCTTCCTGTTTATGCTGCTGTTGTTGAAAGAAAACAAAGAAGCAGCACATTATATATTAATGGCGTGGATCGGGGTAATGATGGTACACATTGCCCTGATTTACAGCCATTTTACCGGAATTGATTTCCAATTTCCGCAATTATTAGGTCTCACCTTACCACTCCCGCTTTTGCATGGTGTTTTGCTGTATGCCTACACGTTGGAATTAACGGAGCAAAAACCAGTCCCTGTTTCCTGGTTTTTGCTGCATTTATTGCCATTTTTCACACTTTGTTTCCTTGAAATTCCGTTTTTCCAACTCAGCAATGCCCAGAAAATAGCGGTTTTTCAACAGAAAGGCCAGGGATTTGAGTGGTTTATGATGATCCAATTTGTTGCGATTATTATTTCTGGTTTTGCCTACTCGATTGCTTCTATTGTGCGAATACAACAAAACCGACGCACCATGCAGGAAGTGCTTTCCAATACCGACCACCGGATGCTGGGTTGGCTGGAGTTTCTGGCGATCGGACTGGGCTTGATCTGGTGTTTGGCCATCTTTTTTGATGATGATGTCATTTTTAGCGCGGTCACCTTTTTCGTCTTGATGATTGGTTTTTGGGGCATTCACCAAGCACCGGTTTTTAATAATACCCTGATCGAAAACGCAGTAGAAACACCCAAACAAAAACGAACCGAAACGAACACAACCGAGATCCGTTATGCCAAATCGGGACTCCAAACAGCAGCCGCACACGAAATATTGGCCCAATTGGAACAACTGATGCGTTCTGAAAAACCCTATGAAAACCCGGAATTAACCTTGCCCGAATTGGCCCAACGCCTCCATATCCCGCCCAATCAATTGTCGCAGGCCATTAATTCAGGCACCCAAACCTCCTTTTATCAGTACATCAATACCTGGCGCATTGAGGCTTTTCTCGCGCGCGCAGCCGCACCCGAAAACCAACATTTTACCTATCTCGCCCTTGCTTTCGATTGCGGTTTTAATGCTAAAACTACTTTTAACAAGTATTTTAAACTAAAAACGGGCAAAACACCTTCCGAATACTTCAATACCTAAAGATTGTGGTGCGCGCCTATCCGCGCGAACGCCCCTGTGCATGCGACGTCTTTCCTTTGCGGAAAACAAAAACGTATGTATAAATTCATTGCAATGCTTACCCTGGGACTTTGGTGCACTTCCTGCCAAAAAGCGTCCCTTTCCCAACCGGGCGCACTCGTGCCGCTGACGGTGGATCAAAACCCTTCCCTACCCTCCCTCCCGATCAATGGCACTTTGCTGCATGTAGAGGATGTCGGTAATCCTGTCGATCCGTTGCTGGTGGTGGTGCATGGCGGACCGGGCGGTGATTATCGCTCCATGCTCCATGCCAAAGATCTGGCCAAGGATGGGTTTCATGTCGTGTTGTACGACCAACGCGGTTCGGGCTTGTCGAAACGCGAACCCGCATCGCAATATACAAGCAAAGCGGCGGTGCAGTTGTTCATCGACGATTTAGGTGCCCTGATTGATCACTTCCAAAGCAACAGCAACCAAAAAGTGTTTCTCCTGGGCCATTCCTGGGGCGCGATGCTGGCCACCGCATACATCAACCAGCATCCGGAGCGGATTAGCGGGGCAATCCTGGCGGAACCAGGTGGCTTAACCTGGCCTCAAACCAGCGATTACCTGAGCCGATCCAACAAAATCAAGTTTTTTGAGGAAGCCCTGAATGATGCAATTTTTCCGGAACAGTTCTTTGACGGCTGTTCAGACCAGGAAATCCTGGATTACAAGGCATCTTTTTTTTCAAATGTTGAAAATGCGCCCGGCAACACCATTGGCAATGCAGGCCCCTACCCTTTCTGGCGCAATGGTGCAGTAGCCTTTAATGCCTTGATTGACAATGCCGAACGGTTTAGTTTTGATTTCACAACACAACTTCAACAATTTCAACCCAAAGTGCTGTTTTTATACAGCCAACTCAATACTGCTTATGGCCTAAGCTGGGCGCAAAAGGTGTCCGCGCCTTACCCGCACGTGGAGTTAAAGGAAGTAGTCAACTCCGGCCATGAAATGCTGTATTTCGGCTGGAACGATTTTTACCCAAAAGCATTAACCTATTTAAACGAATTAAAATGAAACATTTAAAAATAAGCACTTTAGCAATATTTTCCATTTTTTGCCTGCAACTCAATGCCCAGGAAGTAAATTGGAGATCGCTCGTACCCACCCAACACCACCTTGTAAGTGCTTATTTTGGAGCCGATTATGACTCCTATTATGGGCTTTCTTACGGATATGTCGTAAAAAACGGTAACCATCCCATCATTTTGGGTTTGCAAGGAACCGCGCCGTTCGGTAAAACAACCTTGGATGATTGGAAACTCAAACTGAGCGCCCAAACGGAATTGATCCATGCGGGTGTATTTTCCATGACCCTTCAACCAGCGCTGGTGGTGCATCGCTATGCCTCGCCGTTAGCACGCATTTATAGCATTGGCACGAACTTAACGTTGGCAGCGGGTTTGCTCCGACCCAAATGGGGTGTTGCGGGCGTCCTGCAATACGATCAATCTATGGCCATGCAAATTGAAAACCGTCTTTTAAAAACCTATTATCCTGAAATTCGGGACGGCTGGTATGGCAGCGGTGGCGGCAACTTTAAATTTGGGATGCGGCTCAACCGGAACTTCCGCGCCTGGGCAGGATGGTTAAGTTTGGGTAAGGCATATGGATTAGATTTTAAATCCAACCCGACTTTGCCGTTTTACGCAGAAATGAGTGTGAACCGCACTTTTTAAAATACCCGAAACACCCCAGCCCCCTGATACTCCGGCATCCAGAAAGCCTTGGTGCCTTTGTACTGGTCTTCCATGCCGTCATGGTCATAGATAACCCATTGTAATTGAAACTGTTGCAACGGTTTTCCATACAGTTTTTGCAGGGCATCTACCGGAATGGCGATTTCAGCACTAAATCCATCCGTTCGGCGATCGGCTGCGAGGATTGCCTGGGCGGGCCAGTTTTCCTGAATATCAACCATGGGGTGTTGTGCGTCGTTGGTAGCGCTAAAACTCACTCGAATTTGGACCGAATCGGATAAAACAAGGGTCATTTCGGCCCCTTCCTGTTCCCAACTGTGGCGAAAAGGGGTGTACAACAGCGAATCATCCTGCACCCGCAAGGCCAGGTAAAGAAACTTGTCATCCCGGGCTACCCGTACATCGTACGACATATCCGCAGGACCATGCCAGGTCTTAAGATAATACTCCAAATGATCCGGCAACAACGCCTCGGCCTTGCCCCATTCTTGCCAGCGCCCATCCAACACCAATTGTTTGGGCGCTGGCAAACAACGGCGGACTGGTTGAACCGTAATTGGGTGGGAACCATGGCGTTCGAATAACTTCCCTGCACCTTGCGCCTCCATTTTCCATTGAAATACAACGGGAGCCTGCTCGCTTGCAGTTTGCCCGGGGCTCCTATTGAGTCGAACCGGCCAACGCAAAGACTGCCCTGCCTGCAAGACCGTATCAAGGCTGGTTTCGGACATACGAAAAACCGGATGTTGAAAAAACTGCCCTTCAATGTGCAAAGGTGCGGCCAACTGGTTTTTGAACAACAAGGCGGTATTGAAGGTATTGATCTCCTTATTTTCCTCCAAAATGGGCACATGCCGCACAATACTGCTGTTTTTCATGGCATTGCTAAACGGCAAACTGGCCGTGGTGCGCACATTGGTGTCTAAAATACCGGTTAGGTTTAAATTTGCCACCCGCGGACCTTTGGGACCCATCGTAACCCAGGCAATTTGGTCAAATTCGCCATAAACATCCCCTGAAAGATCACTACCCGAGCCCGTGGAGGCCAAAACATAATAATCGCGCCCAAAACGCTGTTCTTTTACATACGTTTCGGCATGTCCGGCAAACACCGTGTAATTCCGATCTTGTAACAACGCTTCTAAAGGCTCCATACCCGGCTCCTTGGGAAACCACAGCGGACGGTGCATGAACAAAAGGGTCCATTTCACCTCCTTATGTTGCGCCAATACTTGCTGAAAATAAGCCACTTGCGCCGGACTCATATTCCCCGTTTCGCCCAGTTCGGCAGGCGCGCCATCTTCCGAACTCAACACCAAAAACAATACATCACGGTACACAAAATGGTAATAAGCACGGCCGTACCGCTGTTCCCAAATACGCGTCATCACCTTATTGGTCAGGTCGTGGTTGCCCGGCACATAAAAAAATGGACTTTCCAACTGCCCCACCCAGCCGTCAAACTGATGCCACCAACGCAAAATCTGGGCAGTATCTTTGGTATAACCCTCTATCAAATCGCCCACACTCATCACAAATTCGGGCACCATGCGGTTGATTTTTTTAACCGCTTCCGGAAAAATATTGGCCTCGCGATATCCGCCCGCGAGATCCGAAATAATCGCAAACTGAAAACTGGAATCCCGATGGGCAAATGGTGTTTTCGTCCAGGGATTTACCGCGCCCTTAAAATCAGGCGTAAAACTCGGTGCTATGCCTTGACCATAACCGAAAATAGCCCAGGAAAGTCCACAAAAAAGCAAAAACAAGTGTCTCATTTCAATAAAAAATTATATTGCAAAACTCCGAAACAGATTTGAATGGAGATTTTAAATTGGGTTAAGTTATGATGATGAATTGAACGCTGCACTTTTTTACATTGATTACGTTTAAGCGTACATCATCAAATGCAGTTTCCTACAAAACACACCATGTGAAAAATTTTATTTTGAGTAAACAGTAAACTGCCATACATTTACCATCATTTTATCAAATTTTTTATTTTCATGGTTCAACTTTTACCACCTAGCCTGCAAAACAGTTTTGCATGGGCTTTTTCTATTATTGGGCTGTTGCTATTAAATACGGGTTTCACTTTCGCCCAAGGCCCCAACGGGTACATCTACTGCGCCCCCGAAAACGGCACCTTTACCTTGCCCGCTAGAAGCCATGTAGCCTATGGAGCTGACAATAAATTCAAATACCTGTATAATCAAACCGGCACCATCACTTTTGACAATGAAACATTTGGCGGCGACCCCATTTTTGGCACCTACAAATCGGGCTATTACAAATTGGCCAACGACGCCGAATCGGTTTCCATTTTGGAAGCAGCCATTCGCAGACTAAAAAAACACCTCAACGGTACGGCAACCTTGAGTGCAAGTGCCATTAATTTGGTGGCCGATACCATTCAGGATAATATTTTTGTCATCGGTGATTCCAGCTCGGTCGTGTTGACCGCCTTCGATTTGATCAACTTTTATGAAACCCAAAAAGGAGCATTCTTTTTAAATACAGCCACAAAAGGAGGTTTTCCGAATAATCCCGGCGCAACCGACGGGTACGAACTGGTCAGAGCGGTGTTCAAAGTGCAACAAGGCATTCAGGATTATATTTATACGCCTGAAAAAATCAAAAAATACAAGAGCATTTTGGATGGTCGTAAATTCCTGACAGCCAATTTTTTCCCGGGGATTTGCCCCGCCCCTGCCGATCCACAAGCCACCTATACCGCCAAGATAAATGCCTCTATGCCAACAGAATACGGCAAAAGAACGGCTTTTTCGTCAACCCCCGCACGTCGACCAACGGGCTATTACCTCGCGCCTGGCAGC
>CAIVGO010000341.1 GCA_903905445.1 uncultured Bacteroidota bacterium | reverse complement strand
CGTTGCCGACGTAGAGGCCGCTCGGCGCGAAGCCATCAGTTATGCCGTTTGCCGGGTGATGTCGACCCGCTTTTTTGTGTCCCCGAAAGCCATGGGTGCCACCCTGCGTTTCCGCGCATTAATGCAAAAACTGGGCTACGATTTCCGAAACCGTTCCATGGATTATGAAAGTGGTTCCCCAGCCGCCCTGGGCAATTATATCGCAGAGTGTATTTTGCAAATGGGTCAGCGCGATGGCTCCAACGAACAAAATAACCACGCGATAAAAGATTATAAACCCGTCAATAGTCCCCTGATTGTGGTCAATGCGGGCGACCCTACCCTCCAATACCCAAACCGTTGGCAGCCCCTGAAATTGCCTGTGGCCATCGACCAAAATGGTAATCCGATGCCCGCGGTACAGGTGTTTCAAAGCCCGGAATGGGGCAAAGTGCGGCCCTTTGCGCTGGATGATGCGGATTTGAAAATTTATCAGCGCAACCAGGTTGATTACTGGGTGTACCACGATCCGGGGCCTTTCCCCTTGCTGGATACGTTGAAAAACACCCCCGACTCGGAGGAGTATAAATGGAACTTTGCCTTGGTAAGTGCCTGGTCTGCCCACCTCGATCCCAGCGACGGGGTAATGTGGGATATTTCACCCAAAAGCATGGGTAATGTGCAAAAATACCCCGAAAACCTGGCAGAGTTACATCAGTTTTACGATTTTGAAAGCGGAAAAGATGCGGGCATTGGCCGCGATACCAATCCCTATACCCACCAGCCATATGCAGCGCAAATGGTGCCCCGGGGCGATTATACCCGCGTACTGGCGCAGTTTTGGGCCGATGGACCGAAGTCGGAAACCCCGCCCGGGCACTGGTTTGCAATCCTGCACCATGTCAGTGACCACCCCGCCTTAATTAAAAAGTTTAACGGCAAAGGGCCGCTGCTCAATGACTTGGAATGGGACGTAAAAACCTATTTTGCACTCGGCGGCGCGGTACACGATGCGGCCATCGCGGCTTGGGGTATCAAAGGCTGGTATGATGGTGTGCGCCCGATTTCGGCGTTGCGGTACATGGCAGGGCGCGGACAAAGCAGCGATAAAAAACTGCCACGCTACGATCCGGGCGGTATTCCGCTCAAGCCAGGCTTGATTGAATTGGTCAAAGCGAATGATCCGCTGGTGGGACCCAAAAAAGAAAATTTGCATAAAATAAAGGTGAAAGCCTGGCGGGGATATGGCGCCGTAAAAGATACCACCAACGATGTGGCGGGCGTGGGTTGGATTTTGGCCGACAACTGGACCGCCTACCAACTCAAAACCTTTGTCACCCCACCGTTTGGCGGTTATATTTCGGGCCACTCCACGTATTCACGCGCCGCCGCCGAAATGCTCACCTTGCTTACTGGCGATGCTTTTTTTCCGGGCGGCATGGGCGAATTTAAAGTACAAGCCAACAGCAACTTTTTGCGGCTGGAAAAAGGCCCGAGTGTGGATGTGCATTTGCAGTGGGCGACCTACCGCGATGCCTCCGATCAAACAAGTTTATCGCGCATTTGGGGCGGGATTCATCCGCCCTTTGACGATATTCCGGGCCGTATGATTGGGGCAAAAGTAGGAATCGGGGCTTTTGAACTGGCCCGCACCTACTTTTATGTGGATAAAGACAAAGACGGCCATTTCAGTTACGAAGATTGCGACGACAACAATCCTGCGGTTTTTGAAGGAAAAGATTGCGATAAATAGGCGCTACAGGCAATTTCAGCAAAACATTGAATCCATGCAACACCACAATGGCCTCATACACCAACTGCACATCGAAAACCGCGGACCCGGCCAAGACGACATCGGCCTGATCAAAGCCCGTTTTGTGCATTATCCTGATTGTCAGCAACTTACCGTCTGGTTGCCCGAGTATGGCGGCCAGGGTTACGGCATGCTCCGCTTGCTGCAAATGCCCGACCGCAGGCCGGTAGATGTAGCCCCCGTGCGCGACCGCATCAATGGCAGCATCCAAATACTTTGGGATAGCCAGCCTTTCCCGCCTGGACAGTTCCTGCTCGAAATTGAACACCCCAAGGGCGGCTTGCATGTATTAACCTTTGAAAAATTGCCAGAAGGCATCGTGCCTGCACCTGAAGCAGCACCCGAAATACAGGAACCGAAAGATAAAGACGGCCCCATTGTGTACCGCGACGGCACTGGAAAAGTAATGGTGGAGGAAGATATGGTCCTGCGTGCGCGGGTGCAGGAAGAATTAATCGCCAAGTTTGGTCGCCACATGGAGTATGAAACCCTGGGCCGCAGCGGATCCGCAACCTATATTGAAGGCACCCGCCGCGTCAAGTTTTATTTTGAAATGGGCGGCGGCAACTGCATGGGCTACCTGGATATACCTTCCGAGGAGCAATGGGCAGCCCAAACCCCGTTTTCCCTGGCCGAGCGCGCAGAGATTCTTGATTTTGTAGCCAAAACCGTGCAGCGCGATCAGGCATCCAGTTGCCGTTATGAAATCAGAGACACGGATATTACGTATTATTATCGGTAAGATTAGTTTTTGGGCGACTGTACGTAAAAGTTATCGTCTATCTCCAAGCGTTTCCCAGCCACTTTCAAAGTTTGCCAGGCCGTGGTCGGGTACAGCATTTGCATCGGCTGTTGGTCTACACTTACCTTGATCGGCATGTCAAACCCGGCAATGCATTGGGTCCAGCGGTATTTTAATTTGCCACGGCGCAGCGTATATTCCAATTGGGGTATTTGGGTGGTACGCAGGTATTGATCAAATACTTTGGACAAATCGCGGCCAGCATGTTTACTGATATACTGTTCAATTTGGGCTGTTTCTACCGTTTGATGGTAAAATTCCTGGTTGAGTCCACGCAAGATGTCGCGCCATTGATCGTCATTCTTTACAATTTGACGGATCATGTGCAGCAAGTTGCCCCCTTTAAAATAAATATCAATTGGCCCTTCCGCATTTACGTTGTAAGCCGAAATCATGGGGGCTTTGTTTTCAATCATTTTGCGGCAGCCCAGCATGTATTCCGCCCCGGCTGCTTTGCCCCAATAGTATTCCGTAAACAAACACTCCGAATAACAGGTAAAAGACTCATGTACCCACATATCGGCCATGTCTTTGTACGTAATGTTGTTGGCAAACCACTCGTGCCCGGATTCATGTACGATGATAAAATCCCATTTGTTGCCCCAGCCCGTGCCCGATAAATCGCGGCCCAAATACCCGTTTCGATAGCCATTTCCATAGGTAACCGAACTTTGGTGCTCCATGCCTAAGTACGGCACTTCCACTAGTTTGTACCCGTCTTCGTAAAAAGGATAGGGCCCAAACCAATATTCAAACGCCCGCAGCATCTTTTTCACCTGTAGAAACTGCGTTTTGGCTTTTGCCAGGTTTTCGGGCAGTACATAATAATTGAGGTCTAAAATACCCTTTTCACCGTGTAAAGTATCCGAAAAGTGGCTGTAATTGCCAATATTTACATTTACACCGTAATTGTTGATCGGATTTTGAACAAACCATTGGTAGGTACGGGTACTATCGTCGTTTTCCGTCACGCTGCGCAAACGGCCATTGGACACATCCATCAACGGCTTTGGAACCGTAATGCTGATTTGCATCGAATCGGGCTCATCGTACATGTGGTCTTTGCAGGGCCACCACACGCTGGCGCCCAAGCCTTGGCAGGAAGTTGCCACAAAGGGTTTGCCGGCCTTGTCTTCATCCCACGAAAAACCGCCATCCCAGGGGGCATTGCGTGCTTTGCGGGGCACTCCGGCATATTGCACGGTGATAGACTCCCGCTTGCCCGGTATTTGCGGTTTTTGCAGGGTAATAAAATAGGCATTGCGCCCCACTCTTTTAAATTCCTGGGTTTTTCCATCCTGCAGCACTTGCTCAATTTTCATCGGTGCCTGCAAATCGATCTGCATCACCTGATTGGCGCGCAATACCTTGTAATAGATAATATTAGAACCTGAAATGGAGGTTTTTTCAATATTCACCCGCACATCCAGTTGATAATAGGAAAGGTCCCACCAGCTGCGTTGCGGCGTGATGGACCCGCGGAGGGTGTCATCGGCAGTGTATGCTTTGGGGACTTCTTGCGCACGTACGAGTTGGGCGGCGCAAAGAAGCAAAAGGGTCAGGACGTATTTCATGGATGCGGGTGGTTAGGGAAGCAAAGATAGGAATTTAGGATGTTTACCCCTGCAAATCCGCCATTATCCGCACGCGCAAACAAATTAAGGTGCCGGTACCAAAATGATTCCTGGTACAACCGCAGGAGGGGTAATATCAAATGGCTCAGACGACGATTGCGGCACTGGCGCATTTGAAAACAACAGCAAGCTTGTGTTGGCAAATGTACTGGCATCCCGAATAAGGATTTTAACACGGGGTAAAGATCCGCTGGACCCGTCGGTGCGTTTGTTTACTTCCAATACGTCAAAAGCGACGATTCCCAAGTTGGCGCCCTGTAGATTGCCAAGCAAAGGGGAATAATTGATGCTGATTTCGCTGTCGTACACGACCGCCAAAACGGTTTTGCCCACGAGCATGCTCAATCCCGTGGCGCGCAAGGGCGTGACGTTCGGTACTTTGTCTAACAGGACATCCCGGTTGTCATCCGGGGATTTTGCGCCGAGTCCGGGGCCAGCCGTTAAATAATTGAGGGCCCCGATATTGGCTGGACCGGCGTTTATCCAGCTCGTTGGAATGGTGGTGAGGGCGTGCCAGCCTTCGTCGCCCACTTCACCGGTGTATAACTCGATGGTTTTTCCGATGTTTTGCTGAAAATAGCTGAGCGGAAGGCGCAAACCGAGCTCCGCAAGTTGATCATTTACATCGGTCGCTGCAAAATTATTAGGCGGGTTGCCGTTATCGATGCAGTCTTCGTCTATAACCAGCAGTACCGCTTCGGTGAGGTCACGCGGCTGGGGATCATCGGTTTTACATGCAGCGATAAAAGATACCAGGAGTACTGCGATAAAAAAGCGTGAAATGCCTTGAAGTGTTTGTTTGTGCATACAAATAGTACATTAAGTGTTGATAAGACAGGGAAAGGTTGACCACGTGTAGTAAATAACACTAAAATTTATAACGGCATCCAAAATCATTTGTTTCCTTAAAAAAGTTAAAATTGGGCAGGCAGAGGGCCGTTTTGTCCCCTTTTGGTTGATATAGAGGTGGCATATTTCAGGGTAGCGCCCCCACTTTTGCATGAAATTGCGTTTTGGGGGTGGTTATTCACTTTTATTTATTCCAAAAGTGAATAACCATAAACAAAATAATGCCAAAAACGCCAACGAGAGCCGCTATAAACAAGTAGTCAGCAATTTGTTCAAGGACAAATTCGCGACTGGGGTTTTCGGTCCGAATCGATATAAAGGAAAGCACCGAAGAAACGGTCAGGAGCAGCGCAACAATGGAAGTAAACTCATCGATGAGCGTGTTTTCCGTTTTAGTCGTCAAATGCAGGGAGGTGATGATAAACAGACAAAATCCAAGCAAATTGGCGGCTGTTGCTAAAATGTGTTGCGACGTTTTATTGGCCATTTTATACCCAGATTTAAATGGATTTGAAGGATGGATGGATAAGAAAAGTTGATTTTCAATGGATTAGAAGCCGGCCGTTTTCATAACCACTTTGCGTTGACTATATGTGCAGTTCGTTTGGTAAAATTACGCCGAACTTTCCGGTTGTTCGGAAGCATTTTATATGCGCAAGTTAAAGGATAAGCCCGGCCAGCAGGATCTGGAAGGGCTTTCTCGGAATGTTCAGAATGGTGACAAACTGTTCTGAATATTCTCAGTCGGTGGAACAATTTGTAATAAAAGTACAAAGAAATATTCAATTGGAGTGAAAACAGTCTAATTTAGGTTGGTTGTCTTAGTTCCTATTCATATTTTTTTGTCATTTGATCTAATTGACTAAGTAGATAAGGCATCCTATATTCGCCAAACATATTTTTTACCTTATTTGCCACCTCATCTAAATCAAGTCCGATCGCAGTAATAAAGAGTGGATTCTGGCTTTCTCCTCTTAAAATGGGTCTTTTCAATTTGTTTAAAGTCGCAAAATTGCTTTTTCCAACTCCTACGATGGGGTTCGTTTCTCCAATTTCATGATATAGGTGAGCACCTAAACCAAGTTTCATTTGGTCATCCAGGAAGACAAACCCGTCAATAATAATGATATCATCATTTTTCAAGTCAATTTGGCCCAGTAATTCAATGATACAGGGTAATTCCCTTTTGTAAAATGCTCCACTTATATAATCGCTTTTGATGTCTGTGCGCAGGCTCTTTGACCATAAAAACGTTTTATCTTCCCACTTTTCGAATCCAATACAGACCGTATTGGCCTTGTTTTCTCGGTAATGTGTGTCAAATGCGTATATCATTTCATTTTATTTTAATTGCCACAACCGCCCACCGTCTGCGTGGTCACCACATAAACACCCGCAAACCAGGATGCGATTTCCTCCAAGACCCAATGCCAAAAACAACATAAGCAGCAAACCATTGTTGTAGGCATTCACCTCAATATTTAAGTTCATTTAATTTGTTTAACTGCTTATCCCAGACCACAATTGAACCTTTTTTATCAGTAGTGATCAATTTGCTACCTGTTTTATTCCAATCAACGCCCCAAAGCAAGTCCGGGGATGATTTTTCTGAAATCAAATTCCCTTGTTTATCCCAAAGTCTAATTTTTTCACTTGCAGTTGCCAGCAATGTTCCATCTTCCGACCATTTCAAATCTCTAAATTCAGAGGTACTATGCTTAATCGTTTTTATGTTTTTTCCTTCAAAAGACCAAAATTGCAGCAAGGGTGGATGGTTTTTATCAAAATCGCCATAATCCCCTGTGACAAAAAAAATGCCCGATGGATGCCATGCCACACAAAGCATTAACACATCTTCTTTTCGATCTTCAATAGGATAAATAGCATCCGTATTAAAGTCATAGATCGATATTTTATCACCTACTGCTACGACTAAGTCCTTTGTTGGATGCCAATCTAAGCCAATTATACTTTTCTGGTTTGTTGAAATCTTTTTTATCCTTTTTCCATCCTCATCAAAGAAGGTAAGAAATCCATCATAGTCGCCGACTGCTAATAGTTTACCCGTTTTATTCCAACCAATTGCCCTTGCTCCAAAATCATTGATGCTGTCAAGGGCAATTCTTTTATTTGAATCAAGATTAAAGATGGACGTCTTTGATTTTTCACCTTGCATTGAAATCGCCAGCTTATGCTTGGTGGGGTGCCATTTGACTTTCGTGATCGTTCCTTCAAACAAGTAATTATTAAGAAGTTGATAATTTGTCGTTGAAAAAAGTCTTAGTGTGTCTTGCGTTCCACCAACGACGACTTGGTCTTTATTCGGATGCCAACTTACCGTCCATAACCACCCATCTTCACGTTCTAAATTTCTGCTTGGTTTTTTTTGTGTTAGACTGCATCCCCAAATCAGCATCACGGAAAGCAAGAATAGTATGTGTTTCATTTTTATACCAAGTTTTAAGTGGATTTGAATGGTGGATGGATAAAAAATTGATTTTCAATGGATTAGAGCCTGTAAAAAATATAATTTTTTACAGGCTCTAAGAATCCAGCCGTTTTCATAACCACTTAGTGTTGGCTATATCATCACCCTACTCCTTCACCAATTCCTTCACCACAACTGCTCCATCCGCCGTCCGAGCCGTCACCACATATATTCCCGCCGGCCAGGTTTCCATGGCCACCAGGATATTGCCCGTTATTTTTTGCTGCCACATTTCGCGGCCCTGTATGTCCTGAATGCGCACCCACAAGGCTGCATGTTGGGCGTCAAACTGGATTTGTACGTAGTTTTTGGCCGGATTGGGCGTCATTTTTAATTGAATGCTTGCTGCAGGGGCATTGGTGCCAGAAACAAAGGTGCTGAGTTTGACAATCCAGTAATCAAAATTGCCATGGTTTCCACTGACATCGCCGTCATTGGAGCGGGTGTGACCTGCCAAAACATAGCCACCATCTTCGGTGGTGAGCACGCATTTGGCTTCATCATTGGCGCTGCCGCCGTAGGTTTTTTGCCATTGTAAAATGCCGTTTTCGGTCAATTTAACCAGCCAATAATCCCAGCCGCCTTTGTTGTTGCTCACGTCGCCGTTGTTGGAAGCCGAATAACCCGCCAATACCAGCCCATTGTCGGAAGTGACCTGCGCGGAAAAGGCTTCATCGGTGCCGCTGCCGCCCAGGGTATTTTGCCACAACAAGGTGCCCGTGTTGCTTAATTTGACCACCCAATAATCGTATCCGCCATGGTTGCCGCTCACATCTCCATTGTTGGAAAACGTTGAACCGGCCACGATATAGCCGCCGTCGAGGGTGTTTTGCACGGCATGGGCCCAATCGTACGAACTACCGCCCAGGCTTTTTTGCCATTGCAGGTTGCCGATTGCATCCAGTTTGATCACCCAAAAATCGTCGAGTCCTTTATTTTCTGTCAAATCTCCATTGTAGGAAAGGGTTTCACCGACTACAATATAGCCGCCATCGGGGGTGATTTGGAGGGCCGAAGCCTCATCCTGGGCTGTACCACCATAGGTTTTTTGCCATTGTATACTCCCTTGAGCGTCTGTTTTTACGATCCAAAAATCGCCCCCACCATGGATGCCACTTACATCACCATCTAACGAATACGTCGTGCCAGCCAAAATATAGCCGCCATCGGAAGTTATTTGAATGGCGCGTGCATCTTCATCGGCCGAGCCACCGTAGGTTTTTTGCCATTGTATAAGGCCATTGCCATCTAGTTTTACCACCCAGTAATCCGCGCCGCCTTTGTTGCCGCTCACCTGGCCATTGTTGGAACTGCTGCTGCCCAGCACGATATAGCCGCCATCTGCGGTAGTTTGTACATCTTTTGCTTCATCGAACGCACTGCCGCCCAGGGTTTTTTGCCACAATACGGCACCCGTGGCGCTCAATTTGACCACCCAAAAATCGGAAGCGCCGTTGTTGCCGCTTACATTGCCATTGTTGGACAGGGAATTGCCCGCTACAATATAGCCACCATCGCTGGTCGCACGAATTGCACTGGCGTAATCAATAATGCTGCCGCCCAGGGCTTTTTGCCACAGAATATTGGACTGCGCGCTTAAGACAAGCGAAAAAAAGAAAGCAAGGCATAGTGTGGTAATAAAACGTTTCATGATGATATTTTAGAGGATGATAAATACAAAAAAAGCCTGCTACAGCGCGTGCAGCGGATCGTGTGTAAATATAAGATACAAAAATCAGATTATAAAAAAAGGATAGACAAATATACACGATACAGGCTACATGTCAATGTGTGGAAAGACAAACTGACGTGAAGCCGCTATTTCTTTTTCCAAACAGCGTAATCGACGGGCATTTCCGGCTGATTTTTAGGCACCACGCGCAAGGGCTCGCAGGGGCGCAGGGTGTCGTAACATTGTTCGGGCAACTGTTGGTACAGGCGGGTGCCTTCTGTTTTCCAGGCCAACATTTCATCGCTTACTTCCTTGATAATTTTGCCGGGATTGCCCACCACGAGGCTGCGCGCCGGAATAATTTCTCCTGCTTTTAAAAAACACAAGGCGCCTACAATGCATCCTTCGCCCAGCACGACATCGTCCATCAACACGGCATTCATACCCACCAGGCAATTGGCCCCGATGGTCGCCCCATGAATAATGGCCCCGTGTCCGATGTGCGCCCCTGCCTGTAGCCAAACCGTTACCCCCGGAAACATGTGGATGGTGCAGTTTTCCTGCACATTGCAGCCGTCTTCGATGACAATTTTGCCCCAATCGCCCCGAATGGCCGCTCCCGGACCCACATATACGTTTTGGCCGATAATGACATGGCCAGTGACGGCAGCCTGCGGATGAATAAACGACGATTCGTGGATCACTGGCCGAAAGCCATTAAATTCGTACACCATGTTTTTTTCGCAAATTTAAGACGCAAGTCAAGAGTTTTTCTCCAGTGCGCAGTATTCAATGTAGTTTTGTGTGATAAAATCGTGTTTTTTAATTACTTTTTAAGATGATGGCTCGTTTCAAAATCGTTTTTTTAGTGCTCGTCCTTGCAGCGTCTCAGGCGCAGGCCCAAGTGAATATGTTTAAACGCATCCGTGTTCCGGTTACCCTAAGCGGCGTTTCGCTGAAGGAGCCTTTTGCGGGCGGTTTGAACAATCCACAATTTTCTCCGGTCGATTTGAACAACGACGGGGTGCTGGATTTGGTGATTTTTGACCGCGGTGGCGATGTGGTGCTTACCTATTTGAATGCCAATTTACCTGGACAGGCCGAATACCATTATGCACCGGAATTTGCCTGTAATTTCCCGGTGATGTCCGATTATGCCCTGCTGCGGGATTATAACAAAGATGGTGCGGCGGATATTTTTACGGCATCCTATGCACCGGGTACTCAGGAAATGCAGGTGTATCGGGGTTATTTTGAAGATAACATGCTGCATTTTAAACCATTTATGTTTAGTTATCCCGCTTGTCCGACCTGCAATCCATTATATATATGGTATCCGGATGAAGATCAGCCTGGGTTTTGGAACAATTTACCCGTCAATAAAACCGATATACCCGGTATTGACGATGTGGACGGTGATGGCGATCTTGATATACTGGCCTTTCCCTCAGGCAACAGCACGAATTTGTGGTTTTTTAAAAATACGTCGGTTGAGTTGGGATACGGCCTCGATAGTTTGAAATTCAGGGCATTGGATCAGTGCTGGGGGCGCTTTTATGAAAATGGCTTTGAGCCTTGTATCGCCAAACTCAGCGCAGATCCCAATGTTTGCGCTTCTGGTTTTGCACCGGGCGAGGTTGTGGAGGACCGCGAAACCCGCCATCCAGGTGCTACCCTAATGCCCTACGATGAAGACGGCGACGGCGATAAAGACCTGGTTTTTGGCAATATTTCGTTCGAATGCCTGGGTAAATTTACCAATGGGGGCACGCCACAACAAGCCTGGATGACGGCCCTGGATTCCGTTTTCCCGTCGAATGATGTACAGGTTATTTTGTACAATTTCCCGGCCGCTTTTTACCTGGATGCAAATAATGACGGCAAAAAAGACATGCTGGTTTCGTCGAACAGCAAAACCATCGGCGAAGACCGCCGCAATGTATGGTTGTATGAAAATGCGGCTCCTACGGCCAATAAGCACCAGTTTACCTTGCAAACCAAGCGTTTTTTGGTGGAGGATATGATCGACCTCGGCACGTCCACCCACCCTGCTTTTGCCGATGTAAATGCCGATGGTTTGATGGATTTGATTGTGGGCAATGTGGGCTTTTTTACCCCGGCCACCATAAACAACCCCGGCACGCCCAACAACGCCAGTTTGTATTATTTTGAAAATGTAGGCACGTCCACCGAGCCGGCGTTTGACCTGGTAAACAGCAATTGGCTCAACTTGGCACAATATGCACCCAATGATTTTGATTTTAGTCCAACATTTGGTGATTTAGACAATGATGGCGACCTCGATTTGCTGGTCGGCAACAACGGTGGCGGCTTGTATTACTTCCGCAATGCAGGCGGTGCGGGCAATCCCATGATTTTGGAGCAGGATACCGACCCAATCTGGATTTCAATGGATGTGGGCGTGGCTTCTACACCGGCCATTTATGACATGGATCAGGATGGAAAACCGGACATCATCATGGGCGAGCGCCAGGGAAATTTGAATTATTTTAAAAATACAGGCACGCCGACTGCGCCCAAATTTGCCAATTTACCCACCTTGCAAAACCTCGGTATGGTCGATACGGATGTGCCCGGCTTCTCGGTCGGCTACAGCACGCCGGTGTTTTTACCCACCCCCGATGGTACGGTTATGATTACCGGCAGCCAATTAGGTCTCATTGAAATGTACAGCGGCTTGTCGGCAACGTCCGATTCTTTTCCAAAAATAAATACCAGCTGGGGCAATGTCGATGAAGGCAGCCGCACCCATCCTGCGCTGGCCGACCTGGATGAAGATGGTATCCTGGAAATGGTGGTGGGCAACCAGCGCGGTGGATTATCGCTGTTTAAAACGACCATGGTCGATTGCACCGTGGCTACGAAAACACAACAGTCGGCACCCTTGAAAATCAGCATCGCACCCAATCCGGCCAATGGCTGGGTAAAAGTGGATATCCAGTCCCTGGTTGATCAACGCACCCAATGGCGGGTGTATAATTTGCTGGGCCAAGTAATGGAGCAGGGCACAACGCAATCCAGTACATTTAGTGTAAATGTAAGTGCTTGGTCACCAGGCGTTTACTTTATGGAGTTGGTTTCCGGAGCGCGCCAGGGAACGGTAAAAATAATGGTTAAATAAGTTTACCGCTGCTGCGACGGTACACCAAAAACACCGCGGGCGCTTTTTCGAGCTGCCGAGGCGTGGCTTTTTTCCATTCCCGAATGGGGATCGAACGAATCCACTCCTCGGCGCCGGTAATGTCTTGCGCAACACCAAATACGGTATCGGCCTGCAATTGTTCCAGCGCCACTTCGAGCACCATTTGGCTGCGGTAAGGCGTTTCAATAAACATTTGGGTTTGGTCGTGTTGTTGGGAGAGCGACTCCAAACGACGCAAATCGCGGGCTAATTCCGGCCTTTTGGGCGATAAATACCCATTAAATGCAAAACGTTGGCCGTTCATGCCGGAAGCCATCAAGGCCAGCAACAAAGAGGACGGCCCCACCAACGGCACCACTTTCACCCCGGCCAATTGCGCCATCGACACAATGCCCGCACCCGGATCGGCCACACCCGGACAGCCCGCTTCGGATAATAAACCCACATCGCGGCCCGCTTTTACCGCCTCGCGAAAGGTTTCTTCGGCCTCGCTGTTGTCTTTTTCATCAATTTCAACAAACGTCATTTCCTGTAAAGGCTTCACCAGTCCCAGGCTTTTGATGAAATGGCGGGCCGTTTTGGCGCGTTCTACAATAAAACAGTCCAATCCGCGCGCAATTTCAACGGCATACGGCGGAATGGTGTGCAGCGCATTTTCGGCAATCGGTACGGGAATCAGGTATAAAGTCATGGATGCTGGTCAGATCAAGTCAAGGCAAACAAAGTATTGCCGCTGCAAAGTTGAACATTTGCATTAAAATTGTGTGTTCATGCGGGGTATTTCCTACTTTTGCTGGCTTTTTCGACCATTTTAGCGCCTACAAACCGCATGGCAGAGACTTTTACCATCAAACTTCCGGCTTTCGAAGGGCCTTTTGATTTGCTCCTGTTTTTCATTGAACGGGACGAACTGGATATTTACAACATCCCGATTGCCCAAATCACCGACGATTTTTTATCCTATATGCACCAGGCGACCGACATGAGCATCGACCTGGCTTCGGAATTTATCGTGGTAGCGGCGACGCTCATGCGCATCAAGGCCAAAATGTTGTTGCCGCGCAAACAAATAGACGATGAAGGCAACGAGATTGACCCGCGCCAGGAACTCGTGCAGCGCCTCATGGAGTACAAAAAGTACAAAAGTGTGCTCGAAGAACTGCGGCGGATGGAGGAAATGCGTGCGTTTATGAACCCACGGGGGTACGCCAGCACCGAAATCAGTCAACTCGCACAACTTGCCCTGGCCGATGCCGAAATGGAAAGCGTGTCCTTGTACAAATTGATGCGGGTGTTTGAGCGGCTGTTGGCCCGTATGGAGGATGGGAAAAAAACCAAGCGTGTTCATACCGTGTATAATTTCAGTTACACCATCCAGGAGCAGCGCGCTTTTTTGAAAACACGGGTCATCGAATTGGGAAAAGCAGATTTTGAGACCTTGTTTTTTGCATTAGACAACCGCATTCAAGCCATTGTGACGTTTTTGGCCCTGTTGGAACTGCTCAATGCGCAGGAATTGGCCATTACGCAGGGGGATGGGTACAATAACTTTTGGTTGTCGATTCCGGCTTTGGAGGAAGAAGCCGCCTATTTGGGAGATACGCCAATTAACCCATAAATACATCGATATATAATCAACGCAAAGTGGTTATGAAAATAGTTGTCTGCTAATCCATTGAAAATCAATTTTTTTATCCATCCTTCCTTCAAATCCATTTAAATCTGGGTATAACTACTACTTTTGCACGCCGCACTTTTCGTATTTGAAATTTGATAGAAAGATGAAAATCCACTTTTACCTCCGCTACGCCACCCAATACGGCCAATCGCTTTTTTTGAGTCTGAACGACGATCCGACGCGCTTGCCCATGCAATACCTCAATGCCGAAAACTGGCATCTGGAATTGGAAATTGATCCCAAAAAGGTAAAAACCTTGCAGTATCGGTATCATTTTCGCGACCGCAGTGGGGCTGAAAAAACGGAGTGGGGCAACGACCGCATCCTCGATTTGGGTGCCCTGAAAATGGAGTTGCTGGAAGTGCGGGATTTTTGGAACGAGGCTGGCGCGGTAGAAAACGTGTATTTTTCACAACCCTTTCAGCAAATATTTTTTAAAAATGCGGAAAGCAAAGCGGCCAAATCGCCTGCTGGATATACCCATATTTTTAAGGTAAAAGCACCTGTTTTGCAGTCCAATGAGGCCGTTTGTCTGCTAGGGCATGGCATTGGGTTGCGCAATTGGGACATCAGTGCGCCGATAGTATTGGGCAAAGAGGATAATTGGTGGAGCATTCGCCTTGATCTTTCGCAGGAAAACTTCCCATTGGGGTATAAATATGGTATTTGGAATACGAAATCCAACCAGTTTGTGGGTTTTGAGGATGGTTCCAACCGCACCTTGTACACGTTGCCGGTTGAAGGCGGCGCGATTTTACACGATGGCTTTATGCGGCTGCCGGTGGGCAAATGGCGGGGTGCGGGCGTGGCCATTCCGGTATTTAGTTTGCGCTCCAACGAAAGTTTTGGCGTGGGTGAATTTGCCGATTTACCTAAATTGGCCGACTGGGGTCAATCGGTAGGCCTGAAAATATTGCAATTGTTGCCGATTAATGATACCTCAGCGACGGATACCTGGGTAGATTCCTATCCATATTCGGCCGTATCCGCTTTTGCTTTACACCCGATTTATTTGAATCTGGCGGCGATGGCAGGCAAAAAAAATGCGACTATTTTAAAGCCTTTTGCCGCCAAACAAAAAGAACTCAACGATTTGCCTGCGGTCGATTATGCTGCCGTGTTGCATTTGAAATGGGAAATTATCCGCTTGCTGTACCCACTTATGAAAGCTGAATGGTTGCGGGACCCGGAATATTATGCCTATTATGAGGAAAACAAGCACTGGTTGGTACCTTATGCGGCCTTTTCTTACTTGCGCTTAAAAAACGGCACCTCCGATTTTAACCAGTGGACCTCGCATCAAAATTATACAGAGGAGGCAATAGAGCAGTTGGTATCGCCAAAGACCCCGCATTTTGACGAAGTAGCCATCCACTATTTTGTGCAATGGCATTTGCATGTGCAATTGAAAGCCGCAGTGGAATATGCCCACGGTAAAGGTTTGGCGCTCAAAGGCGATATTCCGATTGGCATTTACCGTTACTCCTGTGATGCCTGGGTCGCGCCGGAATTGTACAACATGGACAAACAAGCAGGCGCGCCACCCGATGATTTTGCCGAAAAAGGGCAGAATTGGGGCTTCCCGACCTACAATTGGGCGCGTATGAAAGAGGATGATTTTGCCTGGTGGAAACAGCGTTTTGCCCAAATG
>CAIVGO010000340.1 GCA_903905445.1 uncultured Bacteroidota bacterium | reverse complement strand
TCTTTCACCGCACGCGCATGGGCCCAATAAAACAGATTGGAATAAGGGCCGATGGAGGCATGGTCTTGCGGGAAACCGATGGGTTTGTTTTCCACGATTTCGCCGCCGTTGAAAGCGCCTTTGGCTTGTTGTTGGATGGGTATGATTTGGATGGACATTGATATAGATGTTGTGATGTTTAGTGTTATAAAACATGATTTGATAAAAATAGTTTAATACTCCATTTAAACAGCGGTAAAACATTTTTAACATGCTAGTTTTTTATATTTAAAACTAGTCATGATTTCTTTTTAAAGTATTTTATTAAAGTATAAACACAACAACACGCTTTGCAATGGTCTACTTTTGACAATAATTCTACCATCAGGCGTTTTCCTGTTTAATTTCCACCTTCTGTATGAAAAAGAAACTTCTGGTATGTTTGTCATACTTCATAATATGCTCGGCTCTTTCTGCACAATCGGCAAAGACTGTTCAGGAAATTTCAAATATGCTTGAAAATGCCGATATTTTTTTAAAATATCGCACATTTCGCAGCGATTTCCAAAAATCGAACACCGATTTGGGGGCTCAGCTCAAATTTTATGAAGATTACGAAATGCTCAATATTGCCTACAACGATACGCAAAAAGAGTACAACGAATTCTTGGAAATTATCCGAAAAGACCTGTCCGATTGGTCTGAAATAAAGGCAATGGGGCGTAACCCTGGCAAATTTGCCAATAAATACCTCACTGAATACAACACCGTGCTTGATGCTTATAATAAGCAGTATAAGCCTGTGTATAACACGGTATTAGCAAACGCCCAATTGGCTGGGGGGAAAGCCATCTCTCCCCAACTTGTCATGGTGGGCATTCAGATTTTTAACGCGGTCGTGGATTTAATTAAAAATAGGAAAGAAGAAAAAGCAGAAAATCTGAGCATGGTGATTGGAACGATTAATTCCTTTTTCATCCAGAAATTGCGGATGAAATCCTGGGCTGAACTTGATATCCCAGTGCCAACGGACACGCGTCCGGTCAATACCAATGGAAATGCTTCGGATACAGAAACCCCTGGAAGAACGTATGATAGCGAAGATGTTTCCGTTCGCCAAAAAGAACAAATTTCTACGGTAACCCAGATCAGTGCGCCTCTTTTCTCTGACATGCGTGGATTTGTGGAGTTTCATTACCTGGATAACAATGAACAGGATCAAAAAATGAATTTTACGGCAAACCGGGGTAAAAACATTGTAGTAAGCACCCGCAAGCCTCAAAACGGTGGCATCGTTGTAACCAATCAAACCAATCGGGTAGACTATTACAACAGTGTAGATGCTTATCCAGAAGGCGCGCAATTTTATATTAAAGTCAATAACACGGCCGGTTTGTATGTGATTACGCAAAACTCCGATGGTTCTATTGCCGTGCTTTATCCTTATAATATGGGTAAAAATATCATCATTGAAGGCCGGGACCGCAACAGCGTTACCACTCTGCCAGAAGCCGATCATCAAGTCACACCACCGCAACAGCGCTACTTTACATTGGAAGGAAGTGCGATTAAGGAAAGTTTTTGCCTGATTTTGACGCGTTCAGAACTAAACGTGGAGGAAGTGAAAGTAGCCCTTGAAGCACTTCCGGACGAACCGTTGCATGATCGCTTGGCAAAAGTTTTTGGTGATGATCTCGTACAGCCCGCTGTCGCATACCTTCAACTTGAGGCCAATCGACTGAGTTTTGCTGCCGAGGATGACAAGGCGATGGTTTTGCCAGTAGTATTTTACATTACCCGAAAATAATCTGGTAGTACGGCCAAGACCTGCGGTGTATCTGTCTCTGCTGCGGTTTCGATGGATAAATATTAAATAAAATCTAAACCATGGTTAAGCACAAGATTACCCTGTTCTTATTACTGGGTATGTTTCATCTTTTACCGGCCCAAAAACCCGAACTATTCCTCCTCTCGGTAGGGGTCGCCCAATACCAGAATGCCGGGCTCAACCTTAGTTTTTGCGCGGATGACGCGCGCGATCTGGCCAAAGCCCTGCAGGCACAAACCGATTTGTACCAGGTCATGGAAACCAAGGTACTCACCAATGCCCAAGCCACCCGCGCGGCAGTACGTATGGAATTGGACGGATTTAAGAAAAAAGTAACGGCCAACGACCTGTTTGTATTCGTTTTTAGCGGCCACGGCATTGAAGATGCGCTGGTGCCGTATGATTTTGATATCAATGACCCCGGTGCGACCTCCTTATTAAAAGGGGATTTGCGCTCCAAGTTGAATGCCCTTGGATGCAACTATATTGTATTGCTGGATGCTTGCCATTCGGGCACTTTTACCAAGCAAGTCATCGGTAAAAATATTCTGAACGGCGATGCCTTTGCTTTGTCGGTGGAGCAGGCCGCTCAACAATTGGCTGAAGCGCTCAGCAGTACCGATAAAAATTCCATTGTGGTAAGTTCATCCGCTTCGGACCAGCTATCGTATGAATGTCCGGATTGTAAACATGGATATTTTGCCCAGGTGGTGCTTGATTGTATTGCTGGTAAATCCATTACCGATCCGAATAATGGCCGCACAATCCGCCCACAGGCCGATGGCAATGGTTTTTTGAGTGCCTTAGGCTTTGAAAACTACCTCACCGAAGCCGTACGTATAAAAACCATAGCCCAAGCCAATCCGCAAAAAGTACGGGTATTGCGCAGCAGCGGGGCCGATTTTCCGATTTTGCGCGTTGGAAATGCTGGTGGTGGTACGATCCCGGTCAGTTCGGACCGCGACGGCGATGGCGTGCCCGATAAAACAGATGATTGCCCAGATACTTATGGCTTAAAAACGAATAAAGGTTGCCCTATTAAAGCTTCTGGCGACCAAAGCAAGGTCGATTCCGACGGTGATAAAGTACCCGACGCCTCTGATGCTTGTCCGGAAACCTATGGCACCCAAAAAGCGCATGGCTGCCCGGATGCCGATAACGACGGCGTGCCCGACCAAAGCGATAAGTGCAAATATTTGGCTGGTGAAGCACAATGGGAAGGCTGCCCGGATACCGATCATGATGGTATACCGAATCATCAGGACAATTGTCCCAACGATTACGGCAGTTTTCTGGACGGTGGTTGCCCGCCAAGCGACCGCGATAAAGATGGTGTACCCGATAAAAGCGATCGCTGCCCAGCGCTTGCAGGCTTGGAAAACTTTCAAGGCTGCCCCGATACGGATAAAGATGGCATTCCAGATATAGAAGACAAATGCCCCAACGAAAAAGGCACTGCCCTGCGCAATGGTTGCCCGGACTTAAGCCAAACAAAAAATTCCGAAACGATCATTGATCCTACGGCTGGTACCTTCATTTTGGTAAAAGGAGGAAGTTTTCAAATGGGCAGTAAATCAGAAGGGCCCATACATAGCGTCAAATTAAGTGATTATTACATAGGCCAAACAGAAGTCACGCAAGCGCAGTGGCAAGAAGTGATGGGAGCAAACCCCGCGCGATTTAGTGGTTGCAATGCATGCCCGGTGGAGCAAGTAAGTTGGGATGATGTTCAAATGTTTATCACAAAACTGAACAACCGCAGTGGTGGCAGTAATTACCGATTGCCTACCGAGGCTGAATGGGAATATGCAGCGCGCGGTGGCAAACAAAGTAAAGGGTATTCTTATGCAGGGGGAAATGATATCACGGCAGTTGCCTGGTATAGCAAAAACGCGGACAGTAAAACACATGCTGTAAAAGGTAAGATCGCCAATGCGTTGGGCCTGTATGATATGAG
>CAIVGO010000339.1 GCA_903905445.1 uncultured Bacteroidota bacterium | reverse complement strand
TCATGTATCATATTTTATATTGCCCACGAATAACGCCCCGCTTGGCAGTGCTGCGCCCTACTAGTTTCCCAAAGCGGAGGGGTGTTCAGGTGATGCCCCTTTTTGTTTTTGATTGTGCCCAACGGTTGCATGGATGCTGCCTTGGCTTTGAGCGTCGGGCATGGGCCGCGTAACCGAGCATGCAAACCGTTGGGCGGGTTTAATGCACCCACAGACGGGGGGTAGGCTAATTTATGGCTTCATGAAGCTCGGCTCCGTTAAGGTTGGCTGCGCTAAAGTTTCTTTCACCTGCGGCGTATACACCAGTTGATTTTTGGACGATGCCTTGTAAACTGAGGTTGACCTGAGGCTGTACAGATGCGATACCGGAAAAAAATAATGCCGAAAACAGTAGTGTTCTAATTTGCATGGCGCAGTTTTTTTTAAAATAAAAAAAGAGGATTCATTTCATGGCGAAACTGCGCAAAAGTGAAAGTCCAGGCTTGATTTACCTAATTTTTGGCATGTACAACATATGTACAAATTGGGTTTGGCAGGCAGTTTTTACATAAAAAAGCCAAGATGCAGCATGAAGTCAACTCCGAATTACTGGTAAAAGGAGTTTGCCCTGCCCAGGTTCCCAAACTTCCATTTCCGCAATAGTTCTGTACCTTTGTGTTCGAAGCGCAAACAATTTGTATACGGGCAAGAAACTTCCGCTCTGGCGCTGATTCAGAATGTTTGATTAATTTAATGTGGACAACTACTTAAACAGCACACCGCAATGAAGCAGATAGTCCTTTTGCTTTCGTCCATCATGTTTGTTTCATGCGTTTCGAAGTCAAATGACTACACCAAAGATGACATCGAACCTGCGGCTGAAGCATTTCTTTCGCATGGAAGGATCAACAAGTACCTCGACAAAGGCCAGCATGCCCTGTTTCCAGCGTCCTGTTTTCAGGACATCAAAAAAACTGTTCCTAAAAAATGGTGGCGGTTTGCCCTGGAAAGCCTCTATTACCATTTGCCGGAAAAACCCGACGACGGCTCGACTGATACCTGGCTCACCACAGCAGATTCCATCCTACTGGACAAAAATGTACATGCTTTTGTACAACTGGTCTTTGGTTCAAGACTCTGTTCTTCGGGGAAGTATGACGATGCATTGGTTCGTTTTCAAGAAAGCTATCAACTAAGCCAGCTCAGCGGTCAGCTCTTTCGAGCCAACGATGCCCGACGATATATGGCGCGATGCTACCTGCTCAAAGGCGAATACCCCATTGCCGTTGAAATACTCAATGAAGTATTTGAGTTTTTGAAGGATAAATCAGATTTCTTTCATCAAGTGCGGAAATTTGAGACCATGCTTCAACTGTCCTATGTGTATAATTCCTGTTCGGAATACGAAAAAGCACTGTACTGGAGTAAGAAAGCATTCCATTACGTTCGTCAATTTGATCATCCTGGGCAGGAAGTAATCGTCGAAGAGAGCATGGCAACAATTTTTTTGAACTTGAACATGCCCGACTCTGCATTTTTGTTGTTAAAAGAAGCCCAAACCCAAAGGCTTGCCTTTCAAATCAAGCATGACACTGCCAGCGGACAGTACATCTTTGGCAAAACCCTTTTTATGCTGGGGCGATGCCAGGAAGCCTTGCCAATGTTGAAACGCGCCGAATCTGGCAACCTTGAAAATGCCAACGGGCTTAAAATTGCAGAGATAAAAACCGCCATTGCCGACTGTATGCAGCTGGTTGGCTCCTCCGACTCCGTGATGTATTACTACCGACAAGCACTGACCCTGAGTCCGGTACAATCCGACAAGGCAAAGATTCACCACAAGATTGCTGAACTTTACGCACTGAGGGGCCAGTATCAACAGGCGTTGTACCACCACCAAATGGGTGCCCGCTGTTTCAGCGATTTTTTCAGTCCTGAAAAAGACCGGGCGCTGGGAAAAATAGAAGTTTATGGTGCGCTCGATTACCAAAAAAAGCACTTTGAAAAGCTGAAAAAAAACCACAACAATCAGCGGTTTCTACTTGTCTTTTTGGGTTTTTCTGCGCTCATCGGGAGTGGCGTTGTATTGATCTTGTCACATCGCCAAGGCCAGAAACGATGGGATTTGAAAAATCAGCAGATGGTACAACAACAGCACCTGGAAAGGGTCAGCGCGTCTCTCAACCAAAAAGATGCTGAATTGAGCGAAGCGCAACATTTGTTGGCCTTAAAAAACCAGTTTATTCAGGCCCCGGAACAAAAAACGGGTTCCTCAACATTGGACGCTCCAATGCGGATGCTTACAAAAAAAGACTGGTTGACTTTTCAGCAGTCCTTCGAAACCCAATTTCCTGATTTCATCTCGCGCCTAAGGGCAAGGTTTGTCCAGATTTCCGGTACCGATATACGCCTCTTTATTCTGATCAAAATTGGCGTCGACAGCCGAAGCATTGCTGATATTTCGGGTATTTCAGTCGAAAGTGTTTACCGTGGCCGTACCCGCCTACGCAAAAAACTGGGGCTGGACAACTCCGAGAATCTGGAAACTTTTATTGCGTTGTTTTGAATGCCTCAAGTCCTGACCTAATGCTTCAACCACGTAGTGGTGATGTTTTTGGTCACAACTTGAGTCTGCCCAGGTTCCCAAACTTCCATTTCCGCAATAGTTCTGTACCTTTGTGTTCGAAGCGCAAACAATTTTTACATGAGCAAAAAACTTCCACTGGGGCTACAGGATTTTCGAAAAATCATCGAACTTGATTTCAAGTACATCGATAAAACCGAGTACATCTACCGGATGGTGAGCAAGCCAGGTGCTTATTTTCTCTCCCGTCCCCGTCGTTTTGGCAAGTCCATCACAGTGGCCGTGCTCCAGGAATTGTACAGTGGCAGCAAAGAGTTGTTCAAAGGCTTATGGATTGAAGACAAGTGGGATTGGAGCCGGAAGCATCCAGTGATTCGGCTTTCGTTTACGGGAATTGGTTTTGCCGAAAGTGGTTTGCCAAAAGCCTTGCACTATCAACTGGACAAACTCATCCGTGAACATAGTCTACCGCCAGCCAATGAAGCAAACCTCAGTGCTAAGTTTGAATACCTAATCCAGGAACTGAGCAAGGTTAATAAAGTAGTTGTACTCATTGATGAATACGATGCCCCCATTATCCACTTTCTGGGTAAAGATGTGGCCAAAGCCTATGAAAATCGGGAAATCCTGAGGGAGTTTTATACTGTTTTAAAGAACAATGATCCTGCGCTTGAATTTGTTTTCATTACGGGCGTCAGCAAGTTTTCCAAAGTGGGCATTTTCTCCGGGCTGAATAACCTGACTGACTTGACCATGCAGTCGGACTATGCGACCATGTTGGGCTACACACAACGCGAGTTGGAGGAAAATTTTGTGGAAGAAATTCAGGCCGCTGCGACGCATTTGAAGTTGTCAACCAGCGAATTGCTGGAACAAATGCGGCTTTGGTACAATGGCTACTGTTTTCAAGCCAAAGCCGGAAGGGTGTACAATCCGGTGTCTTGCAACTTGTTTTTCTACGAAAAGGAGTTTAAAAACTTCTGGTTTGCTACTGGAACGCCTACCTTTTTAGTCAATTTGCTCAAACAAGAAGGCATTTTCGACCTGCATTTTCCGCCCATCAATCCTTCTGGATTTGAAAGTTTTGACCTGGATCGACTCAAACCCATCGCCATTCTTTTTCAAACGGGTTACCTGACCATCCAAGAAAAAGATGAGGACGGGCTGATTCAGTTGGATTACCCCAACAAGGAAGTCCGAGACTCTATGCTCGAAATTCTCATTGAATCTTTCGTCGGCGTAGACGCAGTATAATCTCTGTATATCCCTTACTCCAAAATCACCTATAGCAATAGTTCTGTATCTTTGTGTTCAAAGCGCAAACAGTTTTTATATGGGCAAGAAACTTCCGCTCGGGCTACAAGATTTCCGTGGCATCATTGAAGGCGGCTACAAGTACATCGACAAAACGGAATACATCCACCGGATCG
>CAIVGO010000338.1 GCA_903905445.1 uncultured Bacteroidota bacterium | reverse complement strand
TCTCGATATGTTTTCCATCAACATGGAACAAGCCAAAAACTCCATTTTTTCAGCCCTCGAGGAAGTGGAAAAAGTGAATGCTTCTTATTTCAATTCCATGATTGTCCAGATGTTTGCCAATGCAAAACGCGATGAATTGGTGGAAATGTGGAAACTCGGAACAAAAGCACAAAAGGACCGGGTAATTCAAATTATGTCAAAAATAGATCCGGCCAATGGCGGACGGTACCGCGAAATTGGGGGCTAGGGTCGTTTTATTATTCAATTGACGCTAATTTCGAACAAAAACAGAAAATACCCAAAACGCTTCCGTAGCTTTGCCCGAACTACGGAAGCGTTTTTTTGTTATTCAAGTTTATAATCAACCATCCTTACAAATGATCGTTCAAATCAGCCTTTTTTTGCTGAGCCTGTCCCTGCTGATTGTGTTGCATGAAATGGGCCACTTTTTCCCGGCCAAATGGTTCAAGATTCGCGTCGAGAAGTTTTACTTGTTTTTTGATTTCGCCCCCTTTAACGCACTTTGGAAAATTAAGCGCGGAGAAACTGAATATGGTATCGGATGGCTCCCCTTGGGCGGCTATGTAAAAATATCGGGCATGGTGGATGAGAGCATGGATACCGAAGCACTCAAATTGCCGCCCCAGCCTTGGGAATTTCGTTCCAAGCCAGCCTGGCAACGCCTTATTATTATGGTAGGTGGCGTAACGGTCAATTTCATCCTGGGCTTTCTGATTTTTGGGATGATGCTCTTTATTTATGGGGAAGAATACATACCGACCAGTTCCCTGAACAATGGCATGCAGATCGACTCGGTACTCATGACCCAGGGCCTGCGCAACGGCGATTTGATCACGAAAGTGGGTGACCGCAATTTTGATCGCCTCGATCCCATGGTATTTGTAAAAGAAATTGCCCTCAACAACGCCCGTTCTGTTACAGTGGTGCGCGATGGACAATCCCTCGTACTGCCCATCAGTGCCGAATTTGGCACCAAACTGACGAGTGGCGAAGTACAGAAAAAAATGCTGCTACTGCCACGGGTCCCGTTTGAAGTAGCCGATTTGCAGGCAGGAAAGCCCGCAGAACGCGCAGGGATCAAAAAAGGCGACGTTATTATTGGCCTCAATGGTACTCCTATTCGGTTTTATGAAGATTATGCCCAACTTGCCAATCAGTTTAAAGGGCAAGCTGTAACCATCAAAGTATTGCGTGGAACAGATTCTCTTGATATCAACCTGACCCTGATGGAAAAAGGCACCCTCGGCGTAGCACGGGAGTTGAAACGTTTTTTCAAACTGGAACGGCAGCATTACAGCTTTTTCGAGGCCTTGCCTGCCGGTGTCAACAAAGGCATCAATTTTCTACAAGACCAAATCAAGGCCTTTGGACAAATGTTTAAAGGTAAAATATCGGCCAAAGATAACCTGGGCAGCATCATCAGCATCGGCAACATGTACCCTACTTCCTTTGATTGGGAAGCATTTTGGAACATTACGGCCTCTTTAAGCATCATTCTGGCTTTCATGAACCTCTTGCCTATTCCGGCTTTGGATGGCGGTTATGTGCTCTTTTTGATTTGGGAAGTAGTAACCGGTCGTAAAGTAAGCGACAAATTCATGGAAAAAGCGGTCACCTTCGGGTTCTTCTTGCTCCTGGCTTTGATGATTTTTGCCTTCAGCCTCGATATTTGGCGGCATTTGATTTCAAGATTCTTTTAACCGTGCACCACTTCGAATTTTACGGCATCCCGATTTCATTTCACCCGGATGAAGCGGAAATTAAGCGGATTTTTTACGCCAACAGTAAAAAATTCCATCCCGATTTTCATACGCTGGCCACGGAAGCCGAACAAGAACAGGTTTTAGAAATGGCTTCCCGAAATAATGAAGCGTTTAAAATCTTATCGGATCCGGACAAACGTATGCGGTACATCCTGGAAATCCACGATTTATTGGGCGATGAAACAAACCAGGTGGCCTTACCCCAGGCTTTTTTGATGGACATGATGGATATCAATGAAGCCTTGATGGAACTGGAGTTCGATTTTGATGCGGCTAAGTACGAAGCAACTGTAAGTCAAGTAGATACGTTGGCGGAAGAACTGGAAAAATCGATTGCTTCTTCCCTGTCTAGCCCCTTGGAAGGCCCAGATTTGCAGGCGACTTTAATTTTTGTGAGAAATTTTTATTTAAAAAAGCGCTACCTATTGCGTATTAAAGAAAACCTTCGTAAATTTGCGTCCGCTTAGAAAAAAGCAGCGGGAATGGCGGAATGGTAGACGCGCTGGTCTCAAACACCAGTGACCGCAAGGACGTGCGAGTTCGAGTCTCGCTTCCCGCACAATAATTTTAGACGCCGTGTAAACAGAAACTGTTTAACACGGCGTTTTTTTATTTTAACACATTACTAAGATTAGTACACTTCCTTTATACCCTATTTTTGTATGATTTAATTTATAAAACGTACAAAATGAACTCAACCAAACTTTTGATCTTACTGGTTTTTACCCCATTTATGTTGCGTAGTCAAACCGTAGATGGCATCAACCTGGCTGAAAAACCAGAAATCACGTATGTAGAAATACGGGATCGCTTGTATTCCATTGGCCTTAGAAAACATGCTGTAATAATTGAATTTGGTCAAGGGAATAAGCATTATTTGGATTCCAGCCAGGTGTTGAACCCTGATGGCAAAGAAGTTCGCTTAAATAGTGGGATCGATGCTTTGAATCATTTTACGCAGTGGGGCTGGGACCTTTTATACCAACCAGTAGTTCTAGCCGACTCTAGTGGAAGCGTTGTTTACCATTACTTTTTGAAGCGGCGCAAGTAGAAAAGCACGCTTCACTTGCCGAAAGCAATTCAAATTCAGGCACAATCAAAGGTCAATCTTGCTTGATATGCAATTTAGGCCTGATATTTGCATTTGAGATTTAACTTTGCACCCCTCATTCATTACACCATAATTGTATTGGAACATGCACACACGCTTTTTACTAATCGTTTTTTTATTGAGTTTGAGCCAAATTCAGGCGCAAACAGGCACTACCCCACCGGCAGACATTCGGACCCAACTCAAAGCACTTACGGTGAACGAGAAATTGAAGTTGCTCGAATATATGCGTTACATGGGCACCAACCTCGACAAGGAAGTGCAGCATACCTACGAACAATTGAGTAACGAAAAACGGAACCGGGCCCTCGCCTACATCGACATGCAAAAGGCTGGCGCCAGTGCAGATGTTCCGCGCACGACGGTAGAATACCACCGCGACACCGTTAATTTTGGAAATATTGTAGAAGGTATTGTGGTGATCGATACCTTCCAATTTACCAATACCGGCAACGCACCTTATATTATCCGGGAAGTAAAGAGCAGTTGCGATTGTACCGTGCTAAAACGTCCCGAATTCCCCATTATGCCAGGCGAAACCAGCACATTACGGGTAGAGTTTGATAGTAATGGAAAGGCTGGCACCTCCCAGCCGGGCGTTATTATATACGACAACTCCTCGCCAAATGGAAGGAACATTGTGTACCTGAAAGGGTCTGTTAGTCCACGCGTAAAGCCCAAACGTCAGGGAGGCTAGGAATTATTTTCCAACCTTTTCATTTTCTGCTTGTTGTGCATAAATGCGCAATGAAACTTTATTGTTGCAAGCCCGACCTGTGCTTGCCCTAGACACCCAACTAACCGGCGAAGATGAACATTTTCAAAATGAAACCTTACGGCCCATTCTAAAATTGCAACACGATCTGTTGCTGGCAGTTTATCAAACACAAATTGAAAAAAGGTTCAGCACCTTTCTGAAACTGCCTTCTGTACAACGCCCACAATGGATTGCAGACAGCATTCGTGCCGACCAGCGCCTGCGCAATTTGATGGCAGGCATCATCATTGGACAATTTACGGTAGCGGAATACCAAATTTTCAGAAAAAATGAGTCGGAATTAATGCGGAGACTCGTTACCCTTCTGATACAGCGTATTCAATCAGCGGATAAAGAACTCATTGGCCGCATAGAAACAGAGATCGCCACAATGGGCGGCGTGTAAAACCACGAAAAAGGAGGGGGAAAAAGGAAAAGAATGAATCCCGGCAGCCGACAGGCCTTTGCCCGCGTTTTCAATTGGTTCTTCCCGTAAATGAATTTGGGTGTTTTTCAAATCTCGGACTGCCGGGAAAATTCATACAGGTAGCACAAAAGTAACATAATTTTTGAAAAATAAAATTCTGTTTCACTTTATTTTTTCAGTGCAAATCCGAATGTTTATCCAAACTTCATATTTTGTTAACAATTTTAACGGTGCGTCAGGCTTTTTTAGCCCGAATATTAGTCCTATCTTTGCAGCTTGTGAAACCCAAGCAAAGAACTTTTATTTAATTTCGCGTTTAAAGCGAAAAGGCAATTAAAATTTTCTTTAACCACGCCTTTTCACTCAATCGCCAAACAATCTTTTATGATCAATATCAGAAATGTTGCCATTATTGCCCACGTCGATCACGGTAAGACAACCTTGGTGGATAAAATCATTCACACTTCTAAGTTGTTCAAGGAGCACGAACTGACGGGTGATTTGATCATGGACAGCAATGACCTAGAGCGCGAACGCGGTATTACCATCCTTGCCAAAAACGTTGCGGTAAATTATAAAGGCTTTAAAATCAATGTGATCGATACACCAGGCCACGCAGACTTTGGCGGTGAGGTGGAGCGCGTATTGAATATGGCCGACGGGGTGTTGTTGCTCGTTGACGCATTTGAAGGCCCAATGCCACAAACGCGTTTCGTGTTGCAAAAAGCCCTCGAAATGGGTAAAAAAGCAGTTGTGGTTATCAATAAAGTAGACAAACCAAACTGTAACCCCGATTGGGCGCACGAACAAGTATTTGACTTGATGTGTTCGCTCGATGCACAAGAAGATCAACTCGACTTCCCGGTTGTATTCGGTTCGGCTAAAAATGGCTGGATGGGACACGACTGGAAAACACCAACAGAAGACATTACGGTGTTGCTCGACGATATTATTAAGTATATTCCAGAACCAAAAGTTTCGGAAGGTACCCCACAAATGTTGATTACGTCCCTCGACTACTCCAACTATATTGGTCGTATTGCAGTGGGTCGTTTGAGCCGTGGTACTTTAAAAGCAGGTATGGCGGTTTCCCTGGTGAAAAAGGATGGCAGCATCCAGAAGCACCGCCTCAAACAAATCTTCGTATTTGACGGCCTGGCCAAAAAAGACGTTGCAGAAGTAGTCGCTGGCGATATTTGTGCGGTAGTGGGTATTGATGGTTTTGAAATTGGCGATACCGTTGCGGATAACGAAAACCCAGAAGGACTCGATCCGATTTCAATCGACGAGCCAACAATGAGCATGTTGTTTACGATCAATGACTCTCCTTTCTTCGGACAGGAAGGCAAATTCGTAACAAGCCGCCACGTACGCGAACGTTTGGAAAAAGAATTGGAGAAAAACTTGGCGATGCGGATGGAAGATACCAACAGCGCCGATTCGTTTATGGTATTTGGTCGCGGTGTATTGCACCTTGCAGTATTAATCGAAACCATGCGTCGTGAAGGTTACGAAATTCAAATTGGTCAACCCCGCGTAATCACGAAATTGGTTGATGGTGTAAAGCATGAACCAATGGAGGAACTGACCATCGACGTTCCAGAAGAAACCAGCGGTAAATGTATCGAATTGGTGACCCGCCGGAAAGGTGTGATGAAAAGTATGGAGCCTAAAAATGACCGTTTTTTGCTTCGTTTTGAAATCCCATCACGCGGTATCATCGGTTTGCGTTCCAATATCCTGACCTCCACCCAAGGTGAAGCGATCATGACCCACCGTTTGTTGGGCTACGAACCATGGCGCGGTGATATCCCAGGTCGTCAAAATGGCTCCCTGATCGTGATGGAAAATGGTGCAGCAATTGCCTATTCACTCGATAACCTGCAAGATCGCGGTGTGTTCTTTGTAGAACCAGGCGATGAAGTATATGAAGGAGAAGTAATCGGTGAAAACAACCGTCCTGGCGACTTGGTGATCAACGTTACAAAAGCAAAGAAACTTACAAATATGCGTGCATCCGGTTCCGATGATAAAACATCGCTTCCGCCACCACGCCGTTTCACCCTGGAAGAAGCACTTGAATATATCCAGGAAGATGAGTTGGTTGAGGTGACACCTAAGAATATCCGTCTCCGCAAAATTTATCTTAAAGAGCTTGATCGTAAAAAACACCAAAAAGAATTCTCTATGGTGTAAACCAATTTGGTGGTTTTTTTATTCTATTGTACATAGTTTGAGAAAGAATTCTATTTTTGCACCCATTTTTGAGTGCAACAAACTTTTGTGCAATTTGAAAAAACCATCTTTTGGGTGTTAATCAGTGCCTTTTTTGGCCTAACACCCATATTTTGTTTTGAAGTATTACCCAATACCACCATTTTTATCACAAACTGCATGAGTGCGCTCCTGAACGGCTGAACCGGAAAAGTCCAGTTCTGTCTTGCCGAACCCTTAACACTCATTCATCCAATCGGAATATGCGTACAAAACTTTCTCAGTTCAATTTTAATCTGCCTAAAGAGCTGATCGCCCAATACCCGGCAACCGAAAGGGATCATAGCCGATTGATGGTGATTAATCGCAAAACAGGTAAGATCGAACACAAGATCTTTAAAGAAATCCTCAGTTATTTCGATGACGGGGATGTTATGATCTTCAACAATACGAAAGTATTTCCGGCAAGGCTTTACGGTCAGAAAGAAAAGACAGGCGCTAAAATTGAAGTGTTTCTGTTGCGCGAACTCAACCACGACGCCCGTCTTTGGGATGTTTTGGTCGATCCAGCACGTAAAATCCGCGTTGGAAACAAACTTTATTTCGAAGATGAAAATGGAAACGACGCTCTGGTTGCTGAAGTGGTAGACAATACTACTTCCCGCGGCCGGACGATTCGATTCCTTTTTGATGGACAGGAAGAAGATTTTCAACGCGAATTACAACGCCTTGGCAATACCCCCCTTCCATCCTATATTGAACGGGAACCAGAAGAACTTGACCGCGAACGGTATCAAACCATTTTTGCAAAAGAAATTGGGGCGGTAGCGGCACCAACAGCGGGCATGCACTTTAGCCGCGAATTGATGAAACGCCTTGAATTGAAAGGCATCAACTTCGCAGAATTAACCTTGCATATCGGCTTGGGCACCTTCCGTACCATTGACGTGGAAGACCTTTCCAAACATAAAATGGAAGCTGAGTATTTCCGTATCGGACCAGAAGCGGCCCAAACGGTAAATAAAGGACTTCAAGGCACAAAAAAAATATGTGCAGTAGGCACTACGGTGATGCGCGCGATTGAAACGGGCGTTTCCGCCGAACACATGCTCAAACCTGTGGAAGGATGGACCAATAAGTTCATTTATCCGCCATTCGACTTTAGTATTGCCAATAGCATGGTAACCAATTTTCACCTCCCAAAATCGAGCCTCCTGATTATGGTATCGGCTTTCGGCGGCTTTGAACTGGTTATGGACGCTTACCATGAGGCAATTAAAGAAAAATATCGCTTCTTCAGTTACGGAGATGCTATGTTGATTCTTTAAAAAAAAATGTAATTTTTGGATAGACCTTAAACTGTTTATCCAAAAATTGCGTTTTCAAACAACTTGGCGCTTTACTGATCCGCAGTTTTGCAAAAACCATTCACAAAATATACCTTTATCATATGTATTGGACGCTCGAACTAGCCTCCCACCTCGAAGAAGCACCCTGGCCTGCTACCAAGGACGAACTGATTGATTACGGCATCCGCTCAGGCGCACCGCCAGAAGTAATTGACAACCTGGAGGAATTGGAAGATGATGGAGAAATGTATGAAGGCATTGAAGATATCTGGCCCGATTACCCACGCCACGATGACTTCTTTTTTAATGAAGACGAGTACTAGGCTTATTTAGCGCAGTATTTGAAGGTAGCCTTTTATCGCAGGATCGCCGTCACCCAAATCGATGATGTAATAATAGGTTCCATCCGGTAAGGACTTGCCGTTTAATTGTGCATCCCAGGCATTTTCATTTTGGTAGCCCCGCTGTTTGAACACCAAGGCACCCCAACGGTTATAGACATAAACCTCATTATTGGGGTAATCGTCGATTCCTATGATCTTCCATTGGTCGTTCAAGTTGTCTCCATTCGGAGATATTCCATTGAATATGAATAACTTGTCGCAATAAATCCGGAGGATTACTTGGGCGATGGATTCCCGCCCCAGGGTGTCGCGCAGGGTATAGGTGAAGGTATCTATGCCACAATCGCTCGCAGGAAAATACTTGAAGATGCCTTCATTGGCAAAGAAGGTAACCCCTCCTAATTTTGGAGCACGGATGATTTCAACCGTATTTAATCCGGCTTGATTCGCCAAAATCCCAAAAATAATGTCATTTTCAAGGATGGGCATTGCAATTTCGCTCGCCAACGGACGGATATAATGATCCGGGTTGGCAATCAATTCACCAATGCCCGGTGGTGTACAATTTACTTTTACCTTGATTTCTTGCGTACAATTGGTTGCTTTTTCCCGAATCGACAATTGCTGCAAACCCGTATCAATGGATAATGCAATCAAGTTGCTACAGGCGCTGAATTCCGAAAAGTCTGATCCGCCTTTTTTTATTTCATATTGTAATATTTGAGTGAATGGGATCGTGGTACAGAAAGGGAACTGGCCATCACAGGCATCTGCTGAAACCGTAATTAGTCCCGTCGAATCAGGCACATAACTAAAAAATGCCGGGCACCCCGTGCAGGTTACCGTAACTTTCAAGGAATCCGAACAGGCTGTTGCAAGGTTGTAAAAACGTAGGCGATGTACGCCATTCATCAGTTGAAGTGCTGTTTTTTGTGCCAAAATCTTAATTTCAGGCTGCAAGGCATATTGGGTTCCGAGGGTATTTGAAATGGCGATGCCGCCGTAGGAACTCCCGGCAACTCCACCCGTAATATCCCGATTCGCATTTAAAGACCAATTGCCGCCCATATCCAATTGATTCATTAGTTGGACCAGTCCTTCCAGGTTTTGAAAGGTTCCTGAAAACTGCTGCCCACCCACTTGCCAGTTTTGAAGCACATAAGGCCCAATAAGTGGCCACTGCGTCGCTTTATATATGCGAAGTGAATCAAAACTACAAGGAATCAAGCCGCCAGAATAATTTGTTCCGTTGTCGAGAATGGCAAAATCAACAATCCGATCGTACGGAATATCGAGGCAAAAGGAAGCCGGCAATAGGCAGGAATCGTTAACAACATGGAGGGTATCGAATGGAATTAAATCATTGAAACAACCATTTGAAGGCTGAATTGAAGGCCAATAACAAATAATATGGCAACGATTTTGCGCTGGAGCATATACCCCTAAACATATTTTATCAATATTATAACCTGTGAGGCCTGAAGATTGAAAATTCAAACAAGCCGTTGCTGGATCAACCTGGTAATTACCAAACTGTCCAAGTGGCCCATTCAAGCCGTTTATATTAACCGGAAGGATAGAAAAATTGGTGATACCAGCGGGAATATTGCCACAAAATGTACCTGCACTGGCCGCAGGCAAGTTGAAATATACATTTTCAAAAGTAGCAGGTACACTTGTTATGATAACCTTCACACAATAGGTTATGTCCAATGCATTGTTGCCCGGTACCGTTTGGCGGATAAAAACGAGATCTGGTGGCCCCCCTGTAATTGTTTTGGCGAGATAGGTTAAACAGCCATTGCCCTCCTGCAAGACCCAAGTACCATAGTCGGAATTTCCCGTAAACTGGCCATTCGTCAAAGCATAACTGGCACCGTTCAGGCTGACCCCAGTGGGTGGTGTCGGGCAAAAAACCTGGGTTTTTTCTTTTGCAACAAAAAGATGGATGGTGTCAATTTTGGGGTTTGAGGCTGCGATGGTATATGGTCCGATCTGAAAGGCACAATTTGATTCATCATAAAGGATTGCCTTATACAAACCAGCATTTAGATTAACCCGATCTTTGGGATTATCTGTACCGGGTAAGTCAGTCCAATCAATGCGGTAATCGCCTGTTCCACCTGTTATATTGAGCAAAATACTACCCAACTCCAAGCTTGTTTCTGGTTTAATTACCGGAAGTGGCGACAACGCAAAATTGGCGGGTTGGTCTACAAAAAAGGTTTTTACGGGCAAATTACAACCGTCGGCATCCGTGACTTGCATTTCATACAGTCCTCCCGGCAAAATATTGGGTTGAAACTGCCCCCCATTGCCATCAATAATATTATAGGTAAATGGCATGCGAAAATTATCTCCAGGCGTCACCTGGAACTCGACAAAACCTGGATTGTTATTGCCACCCACTGCGTTACTTGGGCAAGTTCCAGCATGCGGATTAATTGCGAGTGTACCTGAAACATTTAGATCCGGCAAATTAATGCCAACACTACGCGTACACTGAGTAGATTCGTCTAGAACGGTAAAGGTATAATTGCCCGCAGGGAGGTCTTGGTAAAGGGGGGTGGTATTGCCGTTGTACAAATAATTGCCTGAGCCGCCGGCTGCATTTACACCAACCTGGCCAATAGGTTTGCCACATTTGGGGTACTTTTCCACAAATGTGTTCACCACCAAAGGATTTTTACTGGGCATGATGATTTGTTCGATGCCAAAACATCCGGTTGCCTGATTGGTAATCGTAACAATAAAAGTATCACTTGGAATTTGACTTAGGGTATTTCCCGTTGCCCCATTCATCCAAACATAAGTCAAATCTGCATTGGGGTCGGCAGGAATCAAAGTCAGGGTACCATCCTTGGCGCTACAACTGGCCGTATCGGTGGGTAAGATGTTGACATTAAAGTCGGGCCCATCGCTGTTGTTGACATAAAAAAACGTGTCTAAAACGCAGGAAGGAATACTATCCAGGCTCATTTTAATATGGTAGAATCCGGCGCCAAGGTTTTCTGCCACATTATTATCGCTCACATTGGGCGTCCAAACAAACGTAAAGTTGGAAGGGTTGATGGGCGTAAACAGGATAATCCGGCCATTTACTGCGCCGCAGGTTGTATTTTCGATAAAATAGCCACTGCTCAAAAATTTATTGACAATGGTATCACAATTTTGTTGTGCCACTGCAGACAACGGGAGGAGCGAGCAGCCTAAAATAAAAAGCAAACAGGATTTGAAGCAAAATTGGCGCATATAGTGTCGGTTCGTCAGATTAAATTGAAAATTGGATTTCGTGGGGCATGCTCAACTTGGGTTAAAACGATCGTTCCGAAAGCAAGAACGAAGATAAAATAGAAAAATGTGTACCAAATTTCTTTTTATCCGATTGACAACCCGTTGCAAAATTGATTATTCAGTGCAAAAATGATACATTAAGAAACTGAAAATCAAGATGTTAGTATTAAATTTAAAATAATTATTTGCCGACAAAACGGCCACAATGTATTTCTTTAGGCAGGTACTTGCTGGTACATTTGAACTGTGAAAGAAAACACACAACACCAACCACTGCCTAAACAGCACCTGCTTAAAATCCTTACCGCCATGGACATTCAACAAAAGAAAACATTTTTGGCTACTGTACCAGTATTTGCGACACTGGGCGCTACTGAAATTGATCTAATTGCCAGCATTGCCTACAATCGCCGATCCCCAAAATTTCAATTTGTTTTTATGCCCGATGAGCCTGCGGATTATATGTTTATTTTGATCAAAGGCCGTATAAAAACCGGCACTTTTTCGCAAGATGGCAGGGAAGTGATCAAAGAGATCCTCCACCCCGGAGCGGTTTTTGGCGACCTCGCGTTGGCTGGAGAGCACATGCGAAGTGATTATGCGCAAGTATTATATGATGAAGCAGAATTTCTGGCCATAAAGGTAACGGATTTTCAGCAACTCATGTCGACCAACCAACGATTGTTGTTTGCTTGTCTGCAACATATTATGCACCGCTTGCAACGGGTTGAGGAACGCCTGGCCAAATTGGTTTTGAAAGATGCCCGTGAGCGCATTATTGAGTTTTTGGTAGAAACAGCCGATAAAGAAGGCCGCCAAGTTGGGTTTGAAACGCTTGTAAAACACCATTTAACACAACAAGATATTGCCAATATCACTGGAACCAGTCGTCAAACCGTAACATCTGTTTTTAATGATTTAAGAAAATCTAATCTCATTCATTTTAATCGCAACAGCATTCTGATACGGGATGTCGCAAAGTTATCCTAAGGTCAAAGTCTCCCATCCGTAAAGTCACTCAAGCGCTCCATGCTCCTGCAAAAGCCGTCTCGTTGAGGCGGCTTTTCTTGTTTAAAGTTTTCCACATTTCGCTAATTTATTGGCTTAGAAATCCGTTTTTTTCGTATCTTCGCGCGCCAAACGTGGCAGACAGCGGACGGTAAACGATTGAATGTAAGTTTAGTTTCATTTCGTTTCCTTCATCGAAAATTTTTTAATACCTGTCTGCCATCGATCGTTTACCGTCTTATAGCTATTGTGTATGCAAGAATCGCGGATTGTCCCTATTAACATTGAGGACGAATTAAAAACGGCGTACATCGATTATTCGATGTCGGTCATCGTATCCCGCGCACTGCCTGATGTGCGCGACGGTCTCAAACCTGTTCATCGCCGTGTTTTGTACGGCATGCTTGATTTGGGCCTGAGTTACAACAAAACCTATAAAAAATCGGCCCGTATTGTGGGTGAAGTGCTGGGTAAATACCACCCACACGGGGATGCCTCGGTGTATGACACCATGGTGCGGATGGCCCAGGAATGGAGTTTGCGCTATCCATTGGTGGATGGTCAAGGTAACTTTGGTTCTATGGACGGTGATAGTCCGGCGGCCATGCGTTATACCGAAGCGCGTTTGCGGCGCATTACCGACGAGATGTTGAACGACATTGACAAAGAAACGGTCGATTTTCAATTGAATTTCGACGATTCTTTGGAGGAGCCTTCCGTTTTGCCAAGCAAATTGCCCAATTTGTTAATTAATGGCGCTTCTGGTATTGCGGTAGGTATGGCAACTAATATGATGCCGCACAACCTGCGTGAAGTGTGTTCGGCCATTATCGCGGCAATTGACAATCCGGAAATCACCATTGATGAATTGATGGAACATGTCAAAGCCCCCGATTTCCCAACTGGAGGCATTATTTACGGCATGACCGGGGTACGGGAAGGCTTGCGCACAGGCAGAGGCCGTTGTGTGGTGCGTGCCAAAACAGAAATTGAAACAGACGATAAAGGGCGGGAAACCATCATTGTACATGAAATTCCTTACCAGATCAATAAAGCGGTGTTGATTGAAAAAATCGCCGCCCTGGTACATGAGAAAAAAGTAATTGGCATTTCGGATATCCGCGATGAATCAAACCGGGAAGGGGTACGGATTGTCATTGAAATCAAACGCGATGCAGCCGCCAATGTGATTTTGAGCCAGTTGTTCAAAATGACCCCGCTGCAAACCAGTTACGGCATTAATAATATTGCCTTGGTAAATGGCCGGCCTCGGGTACTGAATCTGCAAGATTTGGTATTGGAATTCATAAAATTCCGCCTGGAAGTGATCGTTCGTCGTACAAAATATGACTTGCGGAAAGCGGAAGAACGCGCCCATATCCTCGAAGGCTTGTTGATTGCGCTCGATCACCTGGATGAAGTGATCGCCTTGATTCGTGCTTCCAAAGATGCAGAAGAAGCACGGGAAGGCTTGATGAGCCGGTTTGGACTTTCTGAAATTCAGTCGCGTGCCATCCTGGCCATGCGTTTGCAACAACTGACGGGTCTGGAACGCGATAAAGTACGCGCCGAATACGATGAGTTGCAGAAGAAAATTGCTGAATTAAAGGCTATTTTGGCCGACGAAATGCTGCAACGGGGTATCATTAAACAGGAATTGAGTGATATCAACGACCGATTTGGCGATGAGCGCCGTACAGCCATTGAAATTGACGAAGCGGATATCAGCATTGAAGACCTGATTGAAGATGAGGAAGTGGTGATTACCATTAGCCATGCGGGGTATATCAAACGGACGCCGATTACGGAATATCGTTCGCAAGGGCGTGGCGGACGTGGCGCACAAGGTGTACGTACGCGCGACGAGGATTTTGTGGAGCATATGTTTACCGCAACGACCCACCAGAGCTTGTTGCTGTTTACCGAAAGCGGGCGTTGTTTTTGGTTGAAAGTGTATGAAATTCCAGAAGGGGCCAAAGCAACTGCAGGTCGGGTTATTCAAAATTTGCTGGATATTCCAAAAGAAGACCGCGTTCGCGCCTTCATTATCGTTAAAAACTTGCAGGATAGCGATTTCATCAATAACCATTATATCGTATTCTGCACGAAACGGGGCCAAATCAAAAAAACCCTGTTAGAAGAATACTCCAGACCGCGACAAGGCGGCATTAATGCCATCGGGATCAATGAAGGCGATGCTTTGATTGAGGCAAAACTGACCAATGGCAAAAATGAAATCATTCTTGCGGTGCGCAGTGGCCGGGCAATTCGTTTTAATGAAGAAGATGTGCGTCCAATGGGCCGTACTGCTTCCGGGGTGCGGGGTATTCAGGTAGAAGACAATGGCGAAGAAACGGTGGTTGGTATGGTGTGTGTAGATCCAAGTGACCCGAATGCGAGCGTGTTGGTGCTTTCGAAAAATGGCCTCGGCAAACGTTCGGCACTGGAAGATTACCCAACGCAAGGACGTGGTGGCAAAGGGGTTAAAACCATGCAAGTGACCGAAAAAACCGGTTATTTGGTGGCCATTAAATCCGTTACGGACCAGGATGATTTGATGATCACGACCAATTCGGGGATCACGATTCGTACAGCCGCTTCCGAACTGCGGGTAATGGGCCGTGCTACCCAAGGCGTGAAAATTATTCGCCTGGAAGAACATGACTCGATCGCGGATGTGACCGTAGTGGCTTCAGCGCCCGACGAACCAGAAGAAATAATCGTGGTGGAATAAACTTCCTCGATACTTTTTCGGATGTCCAACGTCCACATTGCCAAATTCTAAAACTATTAAAATAATAGAACAACCATGAAAAAGACGTTCTTAGCCCTCGTTGGCTTTTTATGCATCGCCAGCAGTGTTGCAACGGCACAAGAAGACGGCGCTAAATTGGCCAAAAGTGCCGGAAAAGCGCTTGCTACGTTCAATATGGACCGCGCGAACAACAAAGCCAAATTGGAAGATGCAAAAATGAAAATTGATCAGGCACTCCAAACCCCTGAAGCACAGGCACTTCCGTCTGCATGGCTTACAAAAGGCGATGTGTACACCACCCTGATTGAAGGGGATATGGCCCGTCGTATGATTGATCCAAAAGCACCTTTGAGTGGCGACAATGACGCCCTCGTTGCCTTCGCTGCCTATAAAAAAGCATACGAAATTGCCGTTAAAAAATACGATAAAACGGACGCCGTTAAAGGCATTGTAGGTATCGAATCTAATTTGATCAATGTGGGTGTTGAAAAATATACTGCCGCAGCTTACGACAAAGCATTTTATTCGTTCCAAGGCGCCTTGGAAGCCAACGAAATTTTGAAGGCAAACGAACAAAAAAGCAGCCTGGATGACCCAAAACAACTGGATGAAATCACGTATTTCACCGGAAAATCGGCCTCCCTGGCTAAAATGACCAAAGAAGCCGTGCCTTACTACGAACGTTTGTACAAAAAAGGTACTGAAAATGCAGATGTGTACCAAGGCTTGTATGATGCAAAAACGGAAATGGGTGACGCAGCAGGTGCCGACAAAATCCTGGTGGAAGGACGTACCAAATTCCCGGATGATCCATCCTTGTTGTTTACTGAAATCAATGCTTTGTTGAAAGCCGGTAAATTAGACGAATTGATCGACCGCTTGAAACAGGCGATTAAAAAAGAAGAGGGCAATATCGGCTTGTATGTTACCTTGGGTAATGTGTACGACAACTTGTTCCAGAGCATGTTGAAGGAAAAAAATGATGCGAAAGCAACCGAATATTTCACGGAAGCCAACAAATATTACGGCCAGGCACTCGCACGTGATCCTAAAAATGTAGACGCAACTTACTCTATTGGTGCGTTGTACTACAACAAAGCAGCCTTTTTGACCCAAGAAATGAATGCAATCACGGATTTTAGTTCAGCAGGTTTGAAAAAACTGGATGCACTAAAAAATCAGGTGATGGGCTTGTTTGACCAAGCATTGCCTTATTTCCAAAAAGCAGAAAGCCTGAATCCAAACGATACCAACACCCTGGTGGCCTTGACTGAAATTTTTGCGCGCAAAGAAGACGAACTTTCTTTGGAATTCAAAAAGCGCTTGAATGTGGTGAAAGGAGGTGGCAAAAACGAGACGGCTTATTTCAAAAACTAATTTCCCAGCGTTTTAGGCAAGTCGCCTAAGCAAGGTGTGATTAGGTTAAAAATGGAAAATTGGAACGGTAATTCGTTTCAGTTTTCCATTTTAATTTTACTATAGGAGGTGTAGCAAGGTTTGGGCGCCCAATAAAAAAAACAGCAAGGCCACAAAGCGGTTGGCATAAACGGCCAAACGATCAGAACGTTTTACAATTGCCGTTGCCAGGTAAGCATACAAACAAAGCACCACTAAAGTACCCAAACTAACGCCTGTAGCAAAAAGAAGGGTATGCGCCAGGGTTTCTTCGCCCCACCAGCCTTCCATTTTAAGCCAGCCGCAATACACAAACCAATATGGAACGGCTAGTAAATTAAAGATACTCAGTAATACCCCCCTTCCCATTTGACCAAGCGCCGAATAAGTCATCACAACATCACCCTTGTTTTTTGAGGTTTCGGGCGCAAACAGAAAATAAACAGCCAATCCCCAAAATACAGGCACCGATAACCAGGTAAACCAGTTGGTCGCGGATGGATTTTCCAAAAACCAATCGGATAAAAAAATGGCCAGCCATGCCTGAAAAAACTCGGCAAATGCCGCTCCAATTGCCAAAAAAAGCGCCGCAGGTAAGGTCCTCGCAATGGCCGTTTGTGCCACCGACAAACTGATCAATCCAGGTGGTAAAGAACCGAATAAACTTAAAATCACGCCAGCGCAAAGCAAGATCATCGTTATTTTTGACGGAAAATTACCAGCATTTTTGAAATTTGTATTCTATGTCGACTGTTTTTAGCATAATAACCGTGGTGTACAATGGCGAAGCACTGCTTCCTGGCACCATCGAAAGCGTTCAACGCCAAACTTACGCACAAGTGGAATACCTGATCATTGATGGCGGATCAAAGGATGGCACTTTAGGTATCATACAAGCCTATGCGGCAAAGATGCCCAAGCTGGTCTGGATTTCGGAACGAGACAAAGGTTTGTACGATGCCATGAATAAAGGCTTGCGCAAGGCTACTGGCGATTTTGTGTGGTTTTTAAACGCCGGTGACCATTTACATGCCCCCGACACCCTCGAAAAGATGGCCAAAATTCTCGAGCCTGAAACGGATGTATTGTATGGGGAAACACAATTAGTACAAGAAAACCGCCAACCTGTAGGCCTGATGAGTGCGCTGAGTACCCGGCCACTGCCCAAACAATTGCACTGGCGGGATTATTTAGGAGGTATGCTGGTTGTACATCAATCCTTTGTGCCACGCCGGGAAATTGCCCCCGAATACATCGAAAACAACTTGTGCGCAGATTACGACTGGTGCATTAAAATATTGAAAAAGAGCCGTAAAAACACCTATACGGGGATGATTCTGAGCGATTACCTCATGGGAGGCATTTCCAAAACCCGGCATCGCCAATCCTTACGGGATCGGTTTAAAATCATGCGCAACCATTTTGGATTGATCCCTACCCTGCTTGCCCATGCCTGGATTGTGCTGCGTGCTGGTTTGCATCGGATCCGTCGGGTAGGTAAAACTACATATTGATTAGTTTACCCGCTTTATCTAACACAATTCGGCCTGCGCTGTCTTTTTTAACCGTTCCACATTCCGCAATCGGATCATGTTCGAACATCAGGATGTGGTTTTGCGCAACGGCAGCTTCCAGCATAGCTGCTTTTTCTTGCAGGGTAACGAGGGGGCGTATATCGTAAGCCATTACAAAAGGCATTCCAATATGCCATTGGGAAGGCAGGCTGTCGGCACAATATACCACGGTTCCTTTCTCCGTGCGCAACATCGGCGCCATCATCGCTTCGGTGTGTCCATACAGGAAGCGAATATTGAAATCTTTTATAAAACGCTGATTTTGTTTTACTTTGATAAATTCCAGTCGGCCCTGTTCTTTAAGCGGAAGAAAATTTTCTTTTAAAAATGAGGCTTTCTCCCGTGCATTGGGCTGCATCGCCCAGTCGAAATGCCGTTGATTGGTCCAGTAAACCGCGTTGGGAAAGGTAATTTCATCCTGGCCAGCCGCATTGCGCCAAATAGCGCCCCCGCAATGGTCGAAATGCAAATGGGTAAAAAACACGTCGGTAACGTCGGCAGGTTGCACACCTTCAGCAGCCAGCGAACTTAGCAGGGTTTCGGTGCCATGGGGTTCAAAATGGCTGCGAAATTTCTCGTCTTGTTTATTGCCGATACCAGTATCGATGAGAATGGTTCGGTTGCCGGTTTGTACCAACAAGGCGCGCATGGCCCAGGTACACATATTTTGGTCATCAGGCGGATTCAAACCGGCCCACATGCGTTTCGGCACCACACCAAACATTGCGCCGCCATCTAATTTGAAGTATCCAGTAAGGATCGATTTTAATACCATGGGAATCAGATTATTGCAAAAAAACAAGAATATACGGCAAAGGTAGGCGTAAATTTGCGGCCAAATCACGTTAAATCAAATTACTATATGGCGTTTCTGTGACAAAACCGGTTATACATTGACACATTTACGCTTTTTCTCATTTTTGCGCGTTTACTTTTGCATTGAATTTAATCCAGATTGATAAGCGCTCATTTTTATCACAATGCCATTTATGATAAAGACGAACAACCTGCCTTTGGCTTTGCTGTTTTTTTGTTGCGCAATCAATTTGACCGCTCAAAAATTAACAGCACCCGCTCCAAAAACAGAAGTATTAAACTTTGCTGACACTGTCCGGCATTTCGAGCGGGTGACAGAGCTCGGGGTGTTAATGGGGGGTATGCTTTATTTTGGAGATTTATCGGACGACCAATTTAGTGGTTTAGAGGAAGTTAACTTTGTAAATGCGGGTATTTTTGTACGCCGGCATTTATGGCCCAATATCGCTTTGCGCGGCAATTTATCCACGGGCACCTTATCCAGTATTGACCAGCCCTATCCGGAGCGCAATTATAATTTTACCAACCGGGTAAGTGCACTTTCTATTCAGGCGGAGTGGGATATATTTGGCAAACGCAGATACCGCCGGGTGGATACCCTTACGTATGTGATGGACAATTATACCCAACACGCATTGGTCAATGTTTTTCGCCACAACCTGTTGCCTTATGGTTTCGTCGGGATCGGCGTAATTCGATCGAAAGCGCATACGAATTTTAAATACCCGGATGATGGTATTCAGACGCCTGAAATGTTGGAAGACAAACGCATTGGTAGCCAGGTAAGAATGAAAAAAGTGGTTTTGCTAGGCGGAGGCTTGAACTTAGATTTGGGCCGAAAGTGGTTGTTGGGTGCAGAAGTTGGTGCGAATACCAGTTTTGATGATTATATAGATGGGGTAAGTCTCACGGGCAATCCAAAAATGTATGATATTTTTTTTACGGGTTCAATTAACCTGAGTTACCGCATTGGCGTACGTGACCGTGATGGCGATGGCACCCCCGATTCAAAAGATAAATGTCCCGAAACACCGGGGATGGGACGCACCAAAGGTTGCCCCGATGCCGATAATGACGGCATTTCAGATAAAGAGGATGAATGTCCCCGGGTGGCTGGGGTATTGTGGCTTGCAGGCTGCCCTGTTAAAGATTTTGACCAGGATGGCGTGCCGGATGTAGACGACGAATGTGAAAAAGTGGCCGGTTTACCTCAATTTAAAGGCTGTCCGGATACAGACAGCGATGGAATAGAAGACCGTCAGGACTCTTGTATCACGATAGCAGGTTTGGTGCAGTTTCATGGGTGTCCAGATACCGACGAGGACGGTATTGAGGATAAAAAAGATGCATGTCCAAAAGAAAAAGGCATTGAGGAATATTATTATGGTTGTCCGGTACGCGATACCGACGGCGACGGGGTGGAAGATCGCTACGACCGTTGCCTGATTGTTGCGGGTAAGCCTGCCTTGGGTGGTTGCCCTGACAAAGACAACGACGAAGTAGAAGACGCCCTCGATTTGTGCCCGGGTACGCCAGGATTTAAAGAAAACAAGGGTTGTCCGGTGATTGAGCAAAAAGATGCTGAAAAACTCAAAGTAGCGGTAAAAGCCGTTAAGTTTGAAACGGGCAAAGCCGTGTTAAAGCCTGAATCTAATAAAGTATTAAATGAAATCGCGCTTATTCTGAACAAATACCCCGATTATTCGCTCAAAATAGAGGGGCACACCGACAATGTGGGCAAAGTTGAAAAAAACCAGGCCTTGTCGGAGCAACGGGCAAAAATATGCGCCACTTATATTGAACAAAAAGGGGTTGCGGCCAAGCGTATCCAATCAAAAGGATTTGGCAGCAGCAAACCAATTGCTGATAATAAAACCGCAGCGGGCAAAGCAGAAAACAGACGCGTTGAATTTACCCCTTACTTACCGGAAAAAAATTAACGTTGTTTGCGCACGAAATCGAGTACCGGATCCTTCCCAGTTCGGTAATCTTCGTACGACAATGGAATTTTTTCATCCAGTTTCAACATGTCCGGGCCGCCCTTTCCATCTTGCATTAGTTTGGATGGAAAATAGATGGGCAATTTGCTGTTTGGCAGGGTGAAACTCTTTGAAGTACCATATTGATACACACGACCGGCAGGAATCTCTCCTATCAGCAGGGCTTTTGTTTCTTTACCAAATTGGTCAGCCAATTGAATGGCTGCGCCCCCCGTGTACAAGTTGGTGGCTACAAACAACTTGCCCTTTTTATTCACCGCTGGCATGGCTTTCAATTTTTCAATGAGTTGAAAACCGTCGGACGGATTACCGCCCATGTTAAACCGCAAATCGAACAAGATTTTAATATTAGGTGTTCGGCCTAAAAAAGCCAGGAGCGAATCGGTAAAAATGCGGAAACTCGGTAATTGGCTGGCTAAAACCGAATCGCCTGCTGCCAGGGCCATTTCGGCACTCACACAACGGTTGTATTGCACATACAGGGTGCTATCCTCGGCAAGCCAATGGTTGGTGTAATAACTTTGCGGTGGCTGCCACCGAATATCCCGTTTTTCCTGTTGGGTTTGCAAAGGCATCATGTCTTTGCCATTTTTCAGGTTAATGGGATGTACTTTCACCGTTTCCGTTCCTTTTTGGGCATTTTCTACGGTTAAAATAAGGGTGTCATTTGGGGAAATACCGGCAAGTTGAAAAGCACGCGGGAACCGCAAATAATTGAACCCGTCTTTATATACACTATATTCGTTTTCAACGGCAACATAGGGGCTCAATCTATTTACGACTTCCTTTATATCC